>ONUI01000178.1 GCA_900320995.1 uncultured Eubacteriales bacterium | reverse complement strand
CTCCAATCAAATATGGGAGAGTTCCCGAGTGGCCAAAGGGGGCAGACTGTAAATCTGTTGTCAGTGACTTCGGTGGTTCGAATCCACCCTCTCCCACCAAAGCAAAAATCCTGTCACGAATGTGGCGGGATTTTTGTTTTGTATTTTTCAGTATTCATTCTTCAATCTTCAATTTTCAGTTCCTTCTTACAGGATCGATAAAAGAATACCGGTTTTCTTACTTGATGTATTTAGTGTTTTTAAAATAATATAGATAAGAATCACACATATTATCTTGACATCTGGTCGATAGTCTTTATAATGATAGAGTAAAAGATAAAAAGGAGATCAAATACTATGGCAAGCAGAATTCTTGAAATCCACCAGAGCAGTACTGAGGATCAGTCCTTAGCCGCATACAAGGCAGAGTCGGAGGACGGTACCTACTGGTATTACTGTATCGCGCAGGATGATATCTATCTCTTGGCGAGAGATATAGCTTCTCCGATCGAGCTGACAACACAGCTGAATAACGACTCCCCTTCCGATGTGGATCGTTATGACGCGGAGACCGATGAGTTCAAGGTCAAAAGGGACGGCGTCGATATCCCCGCCGTGCTGGAGTACTTTAATGAGAATGTCGACGTTGAATTTGAATGCTGGAAAAACGACGGCGGCGAGGGTCTCAGCGAAGTCGCGGAAACCGAAAACGGCGTATTCTATGTGTTAGCGTATAAGCTCTGGCACAATATCAACTATTATTATCAGTATCTGGATTCGTATGATGATACCGTCAGCACCTTTGAGGCGGTCTGTACGCAGTTCATGGAGGAAGTCCCTGAGATCGAAGCATTCGACGCGGAAAACTGGATCAGCGAAAACGCTTGATGACCCGTAAACCATTCACCCACCTGTTTCCGAAAGGTTGCAGGCGGGTGTTTTTTATTGACAAAAAGGTTTGCTGCGCGGGTGAATGAGATATGGCGGATAGGTTTCGGGAGGAGCAAGCCCCTCCCCTACAATAAACGTTACCGATAATCGTAGGGGTCGACATTTATGACGACCCGCACGGCAGAGGCGTTTCTCCCCTATCTCGTGCTTTCGATCTATGAAACGCCCGGCAGTCTGCGGATGACCGATGGTCATCCCTACGGAAGGTGGGATGTGCTGCGCATTTGGGTGACGTTTGATGGAAGGGTTGCGGGTCGTCGAGGCGCCGACCCCTACGGGTGGGATGTGCTGCGCATTTGGGTGACGTTTGTTGGAAACGTTTCGGGTCGTCGAGGCGCCGACCCCTACGGGTTGGATTTGCATCGCGGATGGTGGGATGTGGCGGAGGGGTTCGGGTCGTTTGTCAAGATGCAATGTCCGTTGAGTTGTCATACGTTTCCGTAGGGACGTTCCTCAGCCGGAGACGGCACCCCTCTGTCGCTTTGCGACACCTCCCCTTAGGGGAGATCACATTGCTCGTCCGCATGGCGGAAGTGTTTCTCCCCTATCTCACGTTTTCGATCTATGGAACGCCCGGCAGTCTGCGGTACGTCATGAATGCCGTACCCTACGGAGAGGTGGGATTTGCTGCGCATTTGGGTGACGTTTGATGGAAAGGTTGCGGGTCGTCGAGGCGCCGACCCCTACGGGTTGAATTTGCATCGCGGATGGTGGGATGTGGCGGAGAGGTTGCGGGATGTCGCAAGCGTCATCCCCTACAAGAGTTTTGGATAAGAAGAAATAGGGACCGCCGCGGTTTGCGGCAGTCCCTTGCACAACATATTTTATTCAATTAAAGATGGATCACTTTGCGTATTCGACAGGATGAGCGATCGCTTCCACGGGGATGAGTTCGTGCTTACCCCAGGTGAAATCGTTGACGCTGGTGAGGAGCTCATCCTCATAGACGCCCTCGCCGGAGTTGTTCACGACAAGAACGTCAGCGACGTCGATCTGCTCATCGCCGTTGAAAGCCTTGCAGGTGACGGTGGAGCCGAGCGGCAGGTTGACGGACAGGCTCTCGACAGGGGTGTTGACGACCTTGTCGATACCGGTCTTCTTGTTGTAATCGCCGCCGTCAAAATGGAATCTGTAAGCCATGAAGAAGTTGTTGACGTCGGTCTCAAGGTGAGTATCGGTCGCGTCGATGTTGACGAAGATCTTCTTGCCTACGTTGTCGATCACGTCGATACCCTTGACGGTGTAGCGATCGGGATCTTCCTTTGCTTTCTTAGCGATCTCGAGGAAATCATCGCGATGAACGACTTCCATTCTGTAAACGACTGTACCGAGCAGGCCGTTGTCAGCGCCGTCAAACAGACCGTTCTCCCAGTTAACAGAGCACATCTGGAACACATATTCCTTACCGATGACGACTTCCTTCATCTCGCCGCCGTAGTAAACGGTGCCGTCCTCAAAGGCGACAGCCATCTTCAGGGGAGCGTCGATGCGGATCTCAGCCTTCTCGCCCTCTTCCGCGGGCTGAGGAGCCTCGGTGGGATCAGCGGGCTGAGCCTCTTTTGCGAGGGAATCAAAATGGCTGAACTTGCCGGTGATGGTCATGATGATGCTGTCGTCCTTCTGCGCGACATTCACGGCAGCCTTGGAGCCGTTGGTGTTAGGGGTCGCGGCGATGCCGAAGCCCTTCATAACGGAGAAAATTTTTGTACCGCCGGTCAGCGAGCTGTCGGCAGCCTTTGCCTGCGCAATGATCTCGTCATCGCTGCGGGTATCGTCAGCAGGAGCCCAAATCAGAGCACCGGTCGCCTGCTTGACCCAAGCGATAGACGCGTTGGTGATATCACGGGTGGTGATCTCGACTTTTTCCTTCGCAAGCATCTCAGACGGAGCCGCTTTTTGGACTTCCTCAACTTCGCCGGCATACGCTCCGACTACGGGAAGTGCCGCAAAGACCATGATGACTGCGAGGATCATTACCAGCATTCTTTTCATAATAGTACCTCCTTGTACTTCGTACACACAGGCATAAAAAAGCAGCCCGTGCAAAATATGGTGGATTTGCAGCCGGACTGTCATGACAAAAACGCGGTAGACTCCTGAGCTTTCCGTCCCTGCGTTTCCGCAGGTTTGGCAATGGTTTCTATTTTATGAATCTCACGGACATAAAAAACAGTCCGTGCAAATTCCGAGGTTTGCAGCCGGACTGTCGTGACATAACGCGGTAGACTCCTGAGCTTTCCGTCCCTGCGTTTCCGCAGGTTTGGCGAATTATTATAATGGGTGCGTAATGACAATCAGCAACCCTCCGGTGCTTCGCACCACCTCTCCTGTGTATAGATTCTGTAACCCAAATCACAGTTTTGGACAGAATCTCACCTTAGGAAAGGGAGCCTTTGCCTTCGCAATGACGATTTCAAATAAAAAACAGTCCGCGCAAATACTGAGGTTTGCGGCCGGACTGTCATTACACAAAGTAGTAGACTCCAAAGCTTTCCGTCCCTGTGTTTCCACAGGTTTGGCAACTAAGTTACTAAATAATATGAACTACATTGTCATTATATTCATCATGTATGGTTTTGTCAATAGCTTTTTTGGGATGTTTCTTTGCCGCGTACATCGCCTGATCCGCCTTTTTGACGAGCTCTTCGATGGTGTAGTCACGGTAATCCTCCGCGCGGGCATAGCCGGGCGCGATGCTCAGCGTAAAATCGGTTCTGTTCTTTGACCAGCGCTCTGTTTCCTCCGCCAGACGGGTGAGGAGCTCCTCCGTCTGTTCCTCGGTCATGTTCGTCATCACGACGAACTCATCGCCGCCTGTTCTGTAGCATCTGCCGGCATCACCGATGACCTTTTCGATCGAACGCGCGGCGCCGACGATCAGCTCGTCACCCGCGTCATGTCCGATGGTATCGTTGACGGTTTTCAGACGGTTGATATCAAAGACAAAAACGGTAAAGTTTTCGGGCAGCGCGGTCATCTGGCTGTATCGCTCGATATCCTTGGTGTAGGCATAACGGCTGAATACGCCGGTCAGCACATCCTTCATCAGCTGGATATGCTGTTGGCTGATCTGTTCATCCGCATCCATCTTGTAAAACTCGGCGTAGTGGATGAACATCAGCGCTACGCAGATCGTCATGGCGATATACGCTGTTCTGTATTCCGAGCCGAGGATCTCC
>ONUI01000105.1 GCA_900320995.1 uncultured Eubacteriales bacterium | reverse complement strand
AATAGAATAAATCACGCACGACAACCCTCCGGCATGGACAAGCGTGTCCATGCCACCTCCCTTAGAAAAGGGAGGCAGAATAGAATTTTTGTTCGAAAAAACTTGCTTCTTTCAAACATATATGCTATAATATGATCAATCAATCATCGGTTGAGATTGCCACACCGCCATGCGGCGGTTCGCAATGACCGGTTGTATCACAGAAACCAAAGGAGAAAATGATTATGGCTCTTGATAAAAACAAAGCACTGGAAACAGCGTTATCACAGATCGAAAAACAGTTCGGCAAAGGCGCCGTCATGAAGCTCGGCCAGAACACCCATATGAACGTCGAACATATTTCGACCGGTTCGCTGAGCCTCGATATCGCACTGGGGATCGGCGGTCTGCCCCGCGGCAGGATCGTCGAGATCTACGGACCGGAAAGCTCCGGTAAGACCACCCTCTCCCTGCACTGCATCGCCGAAGGTCAGAAGAACGGCGGCAACGTCGCCTTCATCGACGTAGAGCACGCGCTCGATCCCGTCTATGCTTCCGCGCTGGGCGTCGACGTCGACAGCCTTTTGGTATCACAGCCCGATACCGGTGAAGACGCGCTGGAGATCGCCGAGGCGCTGATCCGTTCCGGCGCGATCGACGTCATCGTCATCGACTCCGTCGCGGCGCTCGTTCCCAAGGCTGAGATCGAGGGCGAGATGGGCGACAGCCATGTCGGTTTGCACGCCCGCCTGATGTCGCAGGCACTGCGCAAGCTCGCCGGCGCGATCAACAAGTCCAACTGCGTCGCCATCTTCATCAACCAGCTGCGTGAGAAGGTCGGCGTCGTCTACGGCAACCCCGAGGTCACCACCGGCGGCCGCGCGCTGAAATTCTACTCCTCTGTCCGCATCGACATCCGCCGCATCGAGACCCTTAAGTCCAACGGCGAAATGGTCGGTTCGCGCACCAGAGCGAAGGTTGTGAAAAATAAGATCGCTCCCCCCTTCAAGGAGGCGGAGTTCGATATCATGTACGGCGAGGGCATCAGCCGCGTAGGCGAGCTGATCGATCTTGCCGTCAAGGCGGACGTCATGCAAAAGAGCGGCGCATGGTTCTACTACGGCGAGACCCGTCTGGGTCAGGGCCGCGACAATGTCAAGGAACTGCTCAAAAACGACGACGCGCTGCGTGAGAAGATCGAAAAGGATCTGTGGGATAACGTCGACAAGCTGACCGCCCGCCCCAAGAAGACCGCCAAAGCGGCGGCAAAAGCAGCTCCCGCTCCTGCACCCGCTCCCGCTCCCGCGGACGCGACAGATAAAAAGAAAAAGAACGCTAAAATCGACATTCTTGTTGAAGACTGATGCAGATCACCGCGATTGAGCCCCGCCGAAAGGGGCTCTCCGCTCTCTATATCGACGGTGAGTTCGCGATGAAGCTCGACACCGAGGTGATCCTCGCCCACCGTTTTGACGTAGGGCGCGAGATCGACGATGAACAGCTCCACGCCTGTGTCCTCGACTCGGACAGAAAGCGCTGTAAGGACAAAGCCTTGTGGCTGATTTCTTACCGCGACCACTCGCGCCGCGAGCTGTTCGACAAGCTCAAAAAGGATTACGGTGAAGAAAGCTGTGAGGCGGCACTCTGCCGCATGGAGGAGCTCGGGCTCATCGACGACGGACGCTATGCCCGCCGTTATGCCGCCGATCTGTTCAACATCAAGCACCTGTCCGAACGCGGCGTCCGCCAAAAGCTCTATGAGAAGGGCATCGACCGCGACCTGATCGACGAGGTGCTCGACGAATTCACCGTTGACGAGGATGAACAGATCCGGGCGATCATCGAGAAAAAATACACGCGCTCCCTGACAGATGACAAGGGGCGCCGTCGCTGCGCTAACGCGCTTGCGCGGATGGGCTTTTCTTACAGCAGCATCCGCAGCGTGATGCGCGAATATACTGAGATCGAGGATGAATAGCACCGACGGGATCAGGGTTAGGCCGCGCCTTTCACACGCCCGTCTGTATTCGTTACTAACCAACAAAGGATTGAAAATATGCCAAGCGTAGGAATTGTTTCCCTCGGCTGCGCGAAGAACCGCGTCGACGCCGAAATGATGATGTATCAACTGAATCAGGCGGGTTTTCAGCTCAAGGAAGACCCCGCCATGGCTGACGCCGTGATCGTCAACACCTGCGGCTTCATCGAATCCGCCAAGCAGGAGAGCATCGATGAGATCCTCGAGCTTGCCCTGCTGAAAAAGGAAGGTAAGATCAAGGCGATCATCGTCACAGGCTGTCTTGCCGAGCGCTATAACAGCGATATCATGAAGGAACTGACCGAGGTGGACGCCGTCATCGGCATCGGCAAAAACGCCGATATCGCCGCCGTGGTGCAACAGGCGCTTGACGGAAACAAGGTCGAGGACTTCCCCGATAAAATGCACCTGCCCATGGAGGGCGGTCGCGTACAGAGCACCGAGCCCCACTGGGCATACCTGAAGATCGCCGACGGCTGTGACAACTGCTGCACCTACTGCGCCATTCCGCTGATCCGCGGCTCCTTCCGCTCCCGTAAGATGGAAACGATCGTCGAAGAAGCCGAGCGGCTGGTGCGCAACGGCGTCAAGGAAATCAACGTCATCGCGCAGGACACCACGCGCTACGGCGAGGACAACTACGGCAGGCTGATGCTGCCCGAGCTGCTCCGCCGCCTGTGCCGAATCGAAGATCTGCACTGGATCCGCGTGCTGTACTGCTATCCCGACCGCTTAACAGACGAACTGCTCGACACGATCCGTGAAGAGGATAAGATCGTCAACTATATCGATCTGCCGCTCCAGCACTGCGATGGCAGAGTGCTGCGCGCGATGAACCGCCGCGGCGACAAAGAGAGCCTGATAAAGCTCGTACAGCACATCCGCGAGAAGATCCCCGGTGTGATCCTGCGCACCACCCTGATCACCGGGTTCCCCGGTGAGACGGACGAGGAATTTGAGGAGCTGAGCGACTTTGTCGCGCAGACGAGCTTTGAGCGCCTCGGATGCTTCGCCTACTCGCAGGAGGAAGATACTCCCGCCGCCCTGCTGCCCGATCAAATCGACGAGAACGTCAAAAAACTCCGCGCCGAGATCATCACCGAGCAGGAAGCGCTGATCATGGACAAATGGTGTCAGAGCATGGTCGGCAAAGAGATCGAAGTACTCACCGACGGCTTTGACCGCTATGCGGACTGCTTCTTCGGACGCTCCGCCTTTGACGCGCCCGAGGTCGACCCCTGCGTATTTTTCACCGTCACCGACCGCAAGCCGCGATCGGGCGAGATCATACGCGTCCGCGTCACCGACCACATCGACTGCGATCTGGTCGGCGAGATGATCGAATCATAGGATGAAGGGGGAAATGACTCCCCCTACTCCATCACACTGAAAGGTCATACTATGAAAAAGATGAACCTACCCAACAAACTGACGCTCCTGCGTATCATACTGGTCCCGGCGGTCATCGCCGCGATCCTGATCGATTTCCCATATCACTTTCTGATAGCGGGACTGCTCTTCGGCGCCGCCGCGATCACCGACGCGCTGGACGGCAAGATCGCCCGCCGCGACAACCTGATCACCGATTTCGGCAAATTCGCCGATCCGCTCGCGGATAAGATCCTCGTGATCTCTGTGATGGTCTGCTTTGTCAAGCTGAATCTGTGCGGCGCGATCCCGTTGATCATCATCATCTTCCGCGAATTCACCGTCACCTCGATCCGTCTTGTCGCCGCCGCGAAGGGCAACGTCATCGCCGCCAATATGTGGGGCAAGGTCAAGACCGTGACCCAGATCGTCGCGATCGTATCGGTATTTCTCATGCAGTTCATCTACGAGATCCTCGAGCGCACCATGACCGACCCCATCGCGCTGGTCGGCATCTATGACATCTTCAATATCATCGGACAGGTCATGTTCTGGATCGTCGCGGTCATCACCGTGATTTCCGGCGTCATCTATCTCAAGGACAACAAAGACGTCATCAGTGATATGTAAAATAATAGTTGCAAAATCGAAAGCAATCGTATATAATATGGTAGATATCAAAAGGCTGTGAACAGGAAAAGTAGCTTTACGGATGTTAACAGAGAGGACGGCATAGGCTGGAAGCCGTCTTAGCGGAAGTTCAGTGAAATGCGCCTGTGAGCTGACTGCAGGAAATGGCAGTCCGTCAGTCCGCGTTAAGGATGAAAGCTTATTGATGAGCTTCAAAGAGCGTATTATACGCTGAATTTGGGTGGAACCACGGCGCTGTCGTCCCTTCGGACGACGGCGCTTTTTTTGAAGAATGATAATACCAATCGGGTGCGGGCAGCACCCGCCCTTCACCATTCGCCCTTCACTATTCACCATTCACCGAAACAAGGATTTGATATTATGTTTGACACACTGAGAGCCGATCTGGACGCCTATTTACAGCGCGACCCCGCGGCACGCAACAAGATGGAGGTATTCTTCCTCTACTCGGGCTACAAGGCGGTACGCAAATACCGCCGCGCGCACTGGTTCCAGATCCACAATATGAAGTTCATCGCACGCTGGCTGAGTCAGCGCGCACGCAACAAAACCGGCGTTGAGATCCATCCCGGCGCGACCATCGGCAAGGGACTGGTGATCGACCACGGCATGGGCGTCGTCATCGGCGAGACCACCGTGATCGGCGACAACTGCCTGATCTACCAGAACGTCACCCTCGGCGGTACGGGAAAGGATCAGGGCAAGCGCCATCCCACCCTCGGCGACAACGTGATGGTCGGCTCGGGCGCGAAGGTGCTCGGACCGTTCAAGGTCGGCGACAACTCCCGCATCGCGGCGGGCGCCGTCGTGCTCACCGAGATCCCGCCCAACTCCACCGCGGTCGGCGTACCGGCACACGTCGTGCGCGTCAACGGCGTAAGACCCGATCTGCTCGACCAGATCCACTACTCCGATCCCGTGGCGCAGGAGCTCTGCCGTATGCACAACGAGATCCAGCAGCTCAGCAACGAGGTGCGGTATCTGGAAAAGAACGTCAGTCAGGCGGTCGAGCTCGCCGCGACCTCTCACAATGATTCATCACAGAAAGGAAGTCCATCATGATTCTGTATAATACACTCGGCGGTACCCGACAGGAATTCATCCCCCATGAAGAAGGCAAGGTGAAGATGTACACCTGCGGCCCCACCGTCTACCACTACGCTCATATCGGCAACCTGCGCACCTACATCATGGAGGATGTGCTCGAAAAATATCTGCGCTACGCGGGCTACGACGTACTGCGCGTGATGAACATCACCGACGTGGGACACCTCAGCTCCGACGCGGATACCGGCGAGGATAAGATGCTCGCGGGCGCAAAGCGCGAGCACAAGAGCGTCATGGATATCGCGCGATTCTACACCGACGCGTTCTTCTCCGACGCTGAGAAGCTCAATATTAAAAAGCCCGACGTCATCGAGCCCGCCACCAACTGCATCCCCGAATTCATCGAGATGGTGCAGACCCTGATCGACAAGGGCTATGCCTACCTTGCGGGCGGCAACGTCTATTTCGATACCAGCAAGCTCGACAACTACTATGTTTTCGGCAACATGAACGAGGACGAATTGCAGGTCGGCGTGCGTGACGATGTCAACGAGGACAGCAACAAGCGCAACAAGAACGACTT
>ONUI01000056.1 GCA_900320995.1 uncultured Eubacteriales bacterium | reverse complement strand
GGACCCGCGATGGAGCCTTCTTTGTTGACATGACCGACGATGATCATCGGGATATCCATGCTTTTTGCGGTACGCATGAAGAAGTTGGTGGACTCACGCACCTGCGTCACCGAGCCCGGCGAGGAATTCAGCTCCGAAAGCGACATCGTCTGAATGGAGTCGATCATCACGATATCGGGCTTGTCCTGACGGATAGTCTCGCAAACCAGCTCTACATCGGTCTGCGTTAAAATATACAGATTCTCTGAATTGACGCCGAGGCGTTCGGCGCGCAGCTTTAGCTGGCGTTTGCTTTCCTCACCCGATACATAGAGGATCTTCAAACTCCTGCCGAGGTATTCGCAGATTTGCAGCAGGATGGTCGATTTGCCGATACCGGGATCACCGCCTAAGAGGATCAGACTGCCCTTGACGATGCCGCCGCCCATCACGCGGTCGAGCTCCTTGGAGCCGGTCTCATTTTCCGTACCATTTGGGGCTTTCGTAGCCACATTCCGAGCAGATATATACACTTTTGATCTTAGCCATAATTCATATTCCTTTTCTATATTATTATCAGGCTCCCTTTGGGAAAGGGAGCTGTCGGCAAAGCCGACTGAGGAATTGTATTAAATTGTTCGAGCTTCAGCGAGTATCATAAGCGTTGATATATTCCAACACACCCATTGCGACAGCGTATGCCATTTCACTCTGATAATCGTCATCCATCAGCTTTGACCGTTCCTCCTGATTGGACAGGAATCCACATTCGACGATCACGGCGGGGACTTCGGCGTGATCCAGCAGATAGATATCGGAGCCCGCGGGCTTGAGCTCGCGCGTATTATCCTTTTGCAGCAGTGATGTGATCGCGCCGCGGATACTTTCCGCCAGCACCCGACTGTCATCATGGTTGGATGAATAGAACAGCTGAGCACCGCTGTAGGCGCTGTTATCGAACTTGTTCTGATGGATACTGACCAGGATATTGTTGTCGCTTTCGTTGGCAATCTCCGCACGCCGCTTGAGATCGGAGACCTTCTTCTCTCTGAGCGTTTGCGCGTCACTGTCATAGACGGAGATATCCTCGTCACGGATCTCTGTCACGCGGCATCCGCATAGGCGCAGGATCTCGAAGAGCTTGCCGGCGATACTCAGGTTGATATCCTTTTCCAGTACGCCGTCGACTTCGGCACCGCCGTCCTCTCCGCCGTGACCCGCGTCGATCACGATCATCGGCTGTTGCTCCAATGAATCGGAATCGGTACGCGCGGTGATATTGGAGAACGCCGAATACATCACAAGGCAAAAGGTTATCAGGATAACCGCCAGTATCATCAGATAAATGGTTTTGACTTTCATACGATCACCGAGATATGTATATGAAAGCACTGATTTCATTATACTTTAAAATCCGATATAGTCAAGATTTATCGCTCGTCATTAAGAATGTTACCCGATGTGACAATCGATTGCACTCTCACCTTAAATATAGTCATTGCGAGGGTTGACGCATTTGTCAACCTGTGGCAATCTCACCATAAAAATAGTCATTGCGAAGGTTGACGCATTTGTCAACCTGTGGCAATCACACAACCTTAAAAACAGTTATTGCGAGGGTTGACGTATTTGTCAACCTGTGGCAATCTCAACCTTATAACTTATCCCTGCTCATATCGGCTCCTCAGCTTTTCCAACGCCTTTTTCTCGATGCGTGAGATATAGGAGCGTGAGATGTTCAGCTTCTTCGCTAACTCCCGCTGTGTCTGTATCTTCACACCGCCGATCCCGTACCGCTTGATGATGACTTCTTTTTCTCTGGGCGTCAACACCTCGTCGATATAGCGGTTCAACACCTCCAGATGGAGCTTGGTATCCACATCCTCGGCCACATCCATATCCGACGCCATAATGTCCATCAGCGTCAGCGGATTACCGTCCTTGTCGGTATCGATCGTATCGTTCAGGGATACATCCTGAGACGATTTACGGTTATTGCGGAAGAACATCAAGATCTCATTCTCGATACAGCGCGAAGCATAGCTTGACAGCTTGATATTCTTGTTGATATTGAAGGTATTGATCGCCTTGATCAGACCGATCGTGCCGATGGATACCAGATCATCCTGACCGCCGTAATTCTGATAGTATTTTTTGATGATGTGGGCAACAAGGCGCAGATTGTGCTCCACAAGGATATTACGCGCGTTGATATCACCCTTGGCGGCAAGCTCCAGATAATGTTGTTCCTCCGCCTTTTTCAACGGCTTCGGAAAGCTCTCGCCATGCGCGATATGCAGAATGAACAGAAAAATATATTGACTGATATAGGATAAAAAACCGAACAAAAAACCACCCCATGAAATTATATTCACAAGGTGGTTCTGTTTTGCCTGTCTATTAAAAAGTCATTGCGGAGCGTATCAATGAGTCTCGCCATCTCAACCAATTGAAAGCGTTGGTGCGAGTTCTCATTTATTGGGTGCGGTAATCTCATTGAATGAATCGTCATTGCGAACCCCATTCTATGGGATGTGGCAATCTCAGCCGCTTACTCCGCGTTACCGAAATCCTGTAAGGTCAAGCCTTTGTTATGCTCCAGCGCCCAGTCGATGCTCCATTCCGAGCGGAACAACAGCAGCTTGTTATCGCGGAAATCCGCTACGACCTTGGTGTCTGACGCCAGATCCAACGCCTTATAATCCACCTCGGAGGTGATCCAGCGGATGAACTGATACGGCGTGTTCTCCATGATGATATCGACGTTGTATTCGTTCTCAAGGCGGTATTTCAGCACGTCGAACTGCAGTACGCCGACAACGCCGACGATGACCTCCTCCATACCGGATTCCGGCTCATGGAAGATCTGGATCGCACCCTCCTGCGCGATCTGGTTCATGCCCTTGACGAACTGTTTACGCTTCATGGTATCCTTCTGGCGTACCAGTGCAAAATGCTCCGGCGCGAAGGTCGGAATACCCTTGAACACGAATTTCTGACCGGGAGACACAATGGTGTCGCCGATCGAGAACATACCGGGATCGAATACGCCGATGATGTCGCCGGCAAAGGCTTCGTCCACGACCTCACGCTCCTGCGCCATGATCTGCTGCGGTTGTGAGAGCTTCATCTTTCTGTCGCCCTGCACATGGTACACTTCCATGTTTTTGTCAAATTTACCGGAGCAAATGCGCATGAACGCGACACGGTCACGGTGTGCCTTATTCATGTTCGCCTGGATCTTAAAGACAAACGCAGAGAAGAAGTCGGAGTCTGGCGCAATCATTTGATCGCCTGCTTCACGCGCCAGAGGCGCTGTGGTGAGCTGTAAGAACTCCTGCAAAAACGGTTCGACACCGAAGTTGGTGAGCGCTGATCCGAAGAATACGGGGGTCAGCTGACCGTTACGAACCATGTCGAGATCGAACTCGTTACCTGCGCCGTCCAACAGGTCAATGTCGTCAAATAAGGTGTCCTTCTGTCCGTAGAACAGCTTGCTCTCGAGCTCGGGATCATCGAGCGAGATCTCCTCCTGCTCGACCTCTCGCTGTCCGTTGTTGGCGGTATAGGAGAGGATCTTGCCCTTCTTGCGGTCATAGACGCCCTTGAATTCCTTACCCGAGCCGATCGGCCAGTTCATCGGGCAGGTGTTGATGCCTAAGACGTTCTCGATGTCCTCCAACAGATCAAAGGGATTCTGCGCGTCACGGTCCATCTTATTGATGAAGGTGATGATCGGGATATGGCGCATGACGCAGACCTTAAAGAGCTTTTTGGTCTGGTTCTCAACACCCTTGGAGGCGTCGATCACCATCACGGCGCTGTCTGCCGCCATCAGTGTTCTGTAGGTATCCTCAGAGAAGTCCTGGTGTCCGGGCGTATCCAGGATGTTAATGCAGTAGCCGCTGTATTTGAACTGCAGTACCGAGGAGGTAACGGAGATACCTCTTTGCTTTTCGATCTCCATCCAGTCGGATACCGCGTGCTTGGAAGTCCTCTTACCCTTTACGGAGCCTGCCAGATTGATGGCGCCGCCGTATAACAGCAGTTTTTCGGTCAGCGTCGTTTTACCGGCGTCCGGGTGGGATATGATCGCAAAGGTGCGTCGTTTCTCAATTTGTTCGGTCAAAGTGCTCAATTCGTGCCTCCGTGTTTTCGTCAATATGACAATTCCTTAGTGCAATATGCAAAAGGAAACAGTTTGGTTTTTAGTGATACGCTATAATTTTACTATTATTCTATAGTAAAAGTCAACAACTTTAGGGGTGTTTTTTCTACGTTAAAATACACAAATGCACTTGACTTTTTCGTCAGATTTTATTAAAATAGCTTTACAAACAAGAATTCATCTAAGTTTTTTCATATACCTTCCAAATTGAGGCAGGAACGCAAGTTCCTGCCTCACCCCTTTGTATAGAGCTTTTGTAAAAATCAATGGTTTTCCCGTATACAGGAGTAGAGCTATGAATCCTATCGGACTATATTTGCATATCCCGTTTTGCGACGGCAAATGTGCCTACTGCAACTTTTTCAGCCGTCGTCCGCATGCTGAGTTTTCCGAATTAAATGAATATATAGATCGATTGATCGACAGCATCAGAGCATGGGGGGAACAGCTTGATCGTCCTGTCGATACCGTCTATTTCGGCGGCGGTACCCCTTCCCTGCTCGGACATGATCGCCTGATCCGTATTCTGGATGCGGTTTATCAATCGTTTGATATCACCGATCATGCCGAGATCACGGTGGAGGTCAATCCATCCTCGACGGAGGAATTGGATTTTGCACGGATGAAGCAGGCAGGCTTTAATCGCCTGTCCATCGGCTTGCAGAGCGCCAATGAGAATGAGCTGAAGCTCCTCGGCCGTCGTCACAGTGTTGATGACGCCTGTCGTACTGTAAAGCGTGCACAAACAGCCGGATTCGATAATATCTCGCTCGATGTGATGCTCGCGATCCCGGAGCAATCGATCGCTTCATTGGATACGACATTGGAGTTTTGCGCCTCATGCGATGTTCAGCATATTTCTTCTTATATCCTGAAAATCGAAGAAGGTACACGATTTGGCACAATGAAAGATCAGCTTACGTTATTTGATGACGATGGGCAGGCGGCGTTTTATGAGCATACCGTACAGAAACTCGCTCAGCTGGGATATCAGCAATATGAGATATCCAATTTCTCCTTAAAAGATCGTGAGAGCCGCCACAACCTGCATTATTGGCATGATGAAGAATATTTGGGGATCGGTCCCTCCGCTCATTCCTTTATCGATGGAAAGCGCTTTTATTATGAAAGTGATTTTCAGCGTTTTTATGAGAATCAAATCTGTGATGAATCCGACGGCGGTGACAGTGACGAGTATATCATGCTGGCGCTCCGATTGACAGAGGGTTTGCTGTTTGACAGGTATGAGAAAAGATTCGGACATTCTGTCAGTGAGAAGATGATTTCAGCGGCAATGAGATTAGAACGGCAGGGATTATGTCAAACGAGCGATCGTTCGATCTCGCTGACGGTAAAAGGTTTTCTGGTATCCAATGCCGTGATCGCTTATTTATTGAATTGATTGATATTATGATAAGAAAAACACGGAGCTTCTTTGAGGAAACTCCGTGTTTTTTTATGGCGGAAGCGGTGTATGTTCATTCTTTTAGTAAATAAAGTGCCTCGTCTTCGGAGCATCACCTTCTGACAAAATAGCATCAACGCTCTCCTTAAAAACGATTCAATGAATCGTTTTTACCCGTAATATGCGCGCGCTTACATTACGGGTACAGTCGCCTTCGAATCCCACCGCATACCGCATAAAATAATTATGGCGGAAGCGGTGGGATTCGAACCCACGAGCCCGTGAGGACTACCTGATTTCGAGTCAGGCCCGTTATGACCACTTCGATACGCTTCCATACTCTTTTGTGCAACAGTTATTTTACTTTGTTTTTATGATAATGTCAAGTGTTTTATTATAATTAAGAGGCACCGATCACAAACATTGTTAATTATTTATCTTATCTTGTGTTACACATAGCACTGCTGTATAATCAGTATAGACAGCAAATAATGTCAAATAATGAGGGGTGAGGTCGAATGAAACGGGTTCTTTGTCTGATCCTGTGTGTTGTACTGTTGACGTTAGCTTCTTTCCCGACATCCGCCCATACGCCTCAATCATCCCGCACCTATCAAAGCGCAGATGATACCGGCGTCTATTCCATCCGTTTCAACGGATCTCATGCGGATATCACCCGCTGCGCCTCCCATACACTCAACGCAAGCGTAGATGCTCCCTCCCCTATTCGCTCGGTCTGCGCCTATCGCGGCAAGGCGGTGTTGTTGTGCGAGGACGTCAGAAGAAATCAGCTCTCTGTATTTGTTTATTATTCGGATACCGATTTTTTGGAGGGCTTTGTGATCAATGACGCGTTACTGTATAACAATACGGATTTCGCCTGCGATAACGGCGCGATCTATATCGAGAACTATCGGGACGATCATGAACTGATTGCTTTCTCATACAGCGGAGACTATCTCGGTCGATATCTTTTTGACAGTGCGATCAATGCTGTTTTCGGCGGATTTCGCGGCGGTATCTACGCGGTCGCCGGTGATACGCTGTATCAACTGTCATCGAATCGCTTCAACGCGTTGTCGGGAGATCATGTCGAGTCGCCCCTTTTCCCTGCCGACAGCAGGATTCTTGTATCCGGTCACGGTAAAGTGTTTGAGCTAAACGGTGATCGGGTATCCTATCTGTTTTCCGTTGAAGACGATAACAGAGCGGCGTCGGCTTGCGTCATCGGAAACAAGCTTTATTATCCGAACGGAAGTACCATCGACGCGTATGATCTCGACTCGGGTGAAAAGATCGCCTATTATCATGCGTCGGGACAGGTGATCTCGGTTTACGCGAACGGTAACAGCCTGATCGCTTCCGGCGGTTCCGGATCATTTACGGTCAGTCAAAGCGCTTTCACCTCGCTGATAGTTAATGACGATCCCGGTGATGAACAATCGGATGAAAACGGCGGAGATCAGTCGGCAAAGTCCTCCAATAGCGGAGATAACGCAGTGAATCGCTCCAGTCAACGGCAAAGCGCGGGTTCATCCTCGATCTCCTCCGATGTCTATCATGTTGATCCTACGCGCTGTTATATCTCCGGTATCTTACCGCAAACGACAGTAGCGGCATTCAAGAAGAATATGAACTACGACGGATATACGCTTACGATCTATCGCGGAAACACCGTAAAAAAGAGCGGTAATATCGGTACGGCGATGACCGCCGTGTTTGAATCCGACGAATTCAACTACACCTACGAATTGGCGATCACCGGCGATATCACGGGTGAAGGAAGCTGTAACTCGCGGGACTTGAACACGTTGATGGATTATCTGATCGGAGCGTCCGAATTCAACGGCGTATATATGCTTGCCGCGGATGTGACGAATGATAATAAAGTCGATGTTTGCGACGCGGCAAAATTGAAAAGTATCATATAGACAAACGAAACCCCGCCGGATCGGCGGGGTTGTTTCATGTTTGATTTATTCAGCGGCTTCTTTTGCTTCGGCTGCTTCTGTTACAGCCTCGGCAGCCTGTGTTTCCTGAGCCTGATCATTTGCCTGAGGGATCATCATCTGATCAGTGGTAGCTTCCTTTTCAGCGTCGCTGCCCTCACGGACAAACTGATAACCCATAAAGGTCAGGTAATCACCGTTTAAGGCGTAGTCGATCGGAACGACCGTAGAATCCGTCACATAGTAGGTAAAGTTGATGGTGGAACCATCGATGGTATAAATACCGTTGTATTTCACGCCGTCCTGCAAGAATTCCAGAACCATGGAACCGTCTTTGTTGAAGGTCACCTTATAGATATCGTAGTTCATGTACTTGAAGATCCATGAACCGACAAGGCTTTCGTCAGCGGTGAAATCCTCGGGGAGATCCAACAGCTTCTTCTCTCTCTTTGACTGCTTCAGGGTGAATTCATACTCATCGGAATAAGAGCAGGACATCTCCTGGTTGCCGAACAGTCTGGAGCCCTTGATGGAATAAGCAGCGGGCGCTCCCTGATAGAAGCTGCCGAATGATTTGTCTACGGTGATGGTTTTGCCGTTCTCGGCATTCGTCTTCTGGAAAGAACCGTTCATTTCGATGCTTCCTAAGTAACCGGTGAAGGTACCGTCGGATTTGAACTCATAATAATAAGTCACATCGTTAACGTCATTAGACCATGTAACGTTTTCGGGTTCTTTCAGGAAGAACGCCATATAGCCGAGAAATCCGAGAATAGCGACCAGTACGATGCAGCACGCGATGATGATCGGCTTTTGCAGTCCGCTTTTCTTCTTCGGCTGCTCTTCTTCGGTAGCCGTGATATCGGTGAGTTCTTCATTAACTGCGGTATCGGCAGCCGCTTCAACGGCGGTGGTATCGGCTGAAACAGTATTCTCTGTGTCGTTGTTAACGATAGCTTCGTTGCTTTGTGCAACGACAGCTTCATCGTTATCGGTCAATACAGTTGTTTCTGTATCTTCGGACACAGAGGCTGCGGTTTCTTCGGTGTTTAATTCGGGATTCGTTTTTTCACTCATAAATATGCCTCCTATTTTCAATCATTGTATATCATACTACAGATATAAGCCAAAATCAAGACCTTGTTTTTGAATCAACTTCTTTTTGTGTCATTCGACAAATTTCTGCCTTAATACCTCATAGAATTATCATTATTTGGTGATTCTGATTATCATATAATCGATTTTTTGTTTTAATTACATAAACTTAAGTTTAGATATTGTCAATAAGCGTGTTTTATGTTATATTAGGTGGTTTATTATACCAAATTTGAATCATAGGGTGATTTGATGGATTATATGAACATTTACAAGGAATGGCTTGAAAAAGCGACCGAAGACCCGCAATTGGTACAGGAGCTGAACGACGTCAAGGATGACAACGACGCGATCTATGACCGTTTTTATACCCCGCTGAAATTCGGCACAGCCGGACTGCGCGGTGTACTCGGCGCGGGCACTAACAGAATGAATATTTATGTTGTACGTCACGCGACACAGGGCCTTGCGAATTATATCAAGAAGAAATACGGCACAGGCGCTGTGGCGATCTCTCACGATTCCCGCATCAATTCCGATCTCTTCAAGATCGAGGCGGCGCGTGTACTGGCGGCGAACGGCATCAAAGCGTATATCACGGAGGAGCTCGAGCCCACTCCCGTACTCAGCTATCTGGTTCGTCATCTGGGCTGTGTTGCCGGTATCATGGTCACCGCGAGCCACAATCCCGCGAAGTATAACGGTTATAAGGCATACGGCGATGACGGCTGCCAGATGACCGACGTTGCCGCCGGTATGGTATTCGACGAGATCCAGGCACTGGATATGTTTGAAGACGTCAAGCTCTGCGATTTTGATGAAGCGATCAAAAACGGTTCGATCGAATATGTCAAGGACGCTGTTTATGACAGCTATCTGGATGAGGTCAAGAAGAATCAGGTCAACGCCGGTATCTGCAACGGTACCGATTTGAAGGTCGTTTATACGCCGCTCAACGGCGCGGGCAATAAGCTCGTCAGACGCGTTCTTTCCGACGTCGGCATGGAGAATGTCGTGATCGTCAAGGAACAGGAGATGCCCGACGGCAACTTTACCACCTGCCCCTTCCCTAACCCCGAGCTGGAAGAGGCGCTTGAAAAGGGTCTGGAATACTGCAAAGCGAATGACGCTGATCTGCTCTTAGCGACCGACCCCGATTCCGACCGTGTCAGCATCGCCGCAAAGCGTGCCGACGGCACCTATCGCCTGTATACCGGTAACGAGATCGGCGCGATGCTCACCGAGTATATCCTCAAGAGCCGCAAGGCGCTGGGTAATCTTCCCAAGGATCCCGTTGTTGTCAAGACGATCGTTACCACCAAGATCATTGAAGCGATCTGCAAAAAGTACGATTGCGAGCTGAGAAACTGCCTGACAGGCTTTAAGTATATCGGTGAGATCATCCTCGGTCTGGAACAGAAGGATGAAGAAGACCGCTTTGTATTCGGCTTTGAAGAGAGCTGCGGCTATCTTGCCGGCACCTATGTCAGAGATAAGGACGCGGTCGTCGCTTCTATGCTGATCTGCGAGATGGCGGCTTATTATAAGAAGCAGGGCAAGTCCCTTGTCGATATCATCGACGGCATCTATAACGAATACGGCTATTATCTGAACACCACGCTGAACTTCTACTTTGAAGGCGCTGAGGGTATGCAGAAGATGGCGGGCATCATGGACAGCCTGCGTGAGAACGCGCCCAAAACGATCGCCGGCTACAAGGTTGTATCCGTTGCCGACTATGATACCCATATCGCTACCGATCTGGTATCAGGCACGACTGAGAAGATCGATCTGCCCAAGTCCAATGTCCTTTCCTACACCACCGAGGGCGGTCACTGCGCGATCGTCAGACCCTCCGGCACCGAGCCGAAGATCAAGATCTATATCACCGCGATCGGCGCTACCGCTGATGAAGCGAAAGCGATCACCGATCAAATCGCCGAGGATATGAACGGTTATCTGAAATAATAATATTGATCAACATAAAAAGCCAAGTTCATTCATTTGAACTTGGCTTTGTTCTTTTATCTATGGTTTTTATTCAGCAGGGTTGGATGGATCCGATTGACTCTCCCCCGCCTTTTTCTGCTGCTCACGGATCATTTTGAGGAGCGTGCTTTGCTTGACCATCTTGCCGTTATGGAAGATGTAATCATCGGTATCCTTCAGTGAGCTGATATCGATATCGGAAAAATCATCCTTGACAGGTTGAGCCGCTTGCGCCGCTTTCTTTTCCTCCTGCTCTTTGAGACCCTTTTCGATCTTTTCGGTCAGCTCGCCGCTGATATCCTCTTTGTTGCGCATGATGTTCGTCATTCCGTCATGGATGAAGAAAACGATCATAAAGGTCACGGCTGCGGGAAGCAGCAGCGCCCATAATAAGGAAACAACGATCGCCAGTACGGTCGCCGAGCGGATAAACGCGACGGCGGTAAAGCAGATGCCGAACACGACGCCTGCCGCGATGGTAGCAAAAATATTATTCTTGAATTCACCGAACGACATCAACAGGCTGTTTTTATAGATGTATCTCAGCGGCAGATCATATGTCACGCTCATCAAGGGGATGTAATAGATCGTAAACAGCAGCATCAGCGCGATGAGAATGCTGAAAAACAGCAGTACATAAAAGAACCATCCCGACGATAAAAAGCCGACATAGACAGATACCGCCAACGTGCTGAACGTCACGATGATGTAGATGATGATGCCGTGCACCAGAAAATGCCAAAAGTTGCTTTTGATAGCTGAAAAATAGGTTTTGACTACCTTTACCTCGGTATCCCCTCTGGCGATATTCCGGCATACCATCACGACGCCGGAATAAAACGGATACAGCAGGATGATAGCCGTCAGCGAAAGCGGCAGGCTGATCGCGCCGTGAAACAACACGTTATTCAGCGCGTAAAGCGCGCCGAACACGATCGACGACGGGATCGCGAACAGCAGATTGGTCAAGAGAATACGATGAAAATTTGAAAAAAAGCGTTCCAGCAATAATTCAAATCTCATCCTTTTTCTTTCGTTTGTCATATTTTCCTCATTAAAAATGAAATTTATTCGCGAACAGGATCCACAGAACCATATCGGTGACAGCGCATGCGCCGACCGATAAGAGCGCGAACATCGTTTGCTTTAAAAACAGCTTCAAGCGTTTTCTCAGCTCAACCTCGGTATCGTGACCGAACACGGAAAGCCGCAGAAAACACAGTGACATTCTGAATCCGCGGGTCGCGTAGCGGATCAGCGCGAACAGGAACAGTACCGTTCCCGGCAATACGACCAGAATGTAAAAGCCGATCCCCGCCAGCTGATACTGCGCAAAAATAAATGCCGAGGACAATCCGACCGTAAAGCCCTTTAACGCGCTCAACAGCGGGACAGTCGTGACCCCCCATACCGATAACGCCGAGAGAAACACGCAGAAGATAAACAGAAAGTAGGATACAAAGCAGGAAATGAAGATGTCGAACACGCTCATATCCATGCGCGCGTCGATGTTGGTAATGAACAACAGATCCAGCTTTTCAAATACTTCCCGGCTGAAGCCTCGTCCGGTCGCGGCGCCGACGATCAGTCCGATCAAAAACGCCGCGGCAAACGCAGACTGTATCCCGAAACGCGCGACCAGCTGTTTGATATCATAGCCGCGGCGTTTGATATCGGGAAGGCGCAAAGCCTGATGATTGTTTCCGATTGTAAATACAAAGCCCTTCATAGTATCACCCGGTACATCATATGAGGGCTTGTATCATTTTATGTGTGGAAGGAAGGATCACGGGCACATTTGAAATTGATCGGATACTTATAGTTGCCGTAATCCGCCTCATAATCACCATAGAAGAACATCTCGGTCTCATCGACACGGCGGTACAACAGACCGTAGATACAACTGCCGCCCGCGTGATGATACTGACAGAATTTGTTGATGAAATACTGTTTGTTGATATAGTTGAAATCGTACACGCCGTTATGGGAACAGCTGAGCAGCGCGTCGATCAACTCGTCGTCATAGAATAGCGGACCTGTACCGTTGTTATAGGCGAAGCACACCAGCGCGTCAAATTGCTGCTGATTGAATTCGATATCATGATCCATCAGGAAGTAGTTGACGTCAGAGGTGTAACCCGCGTTATTGATGTTCTGCACCAGATACGCATATGCCTGGGTCTTGGTCAGGTTATTATAGAACTTACCACCGGTAAAGACCAGTACGCCGTAGCCGAGCGTCGGATCATCGCCCGTGATCGGATCGATGTAGACGGAAGGACAGAAGCCCTCAAAGGTTGCGATCAGATCGATCAAATCATCGGAGGCGCGTCGTCTCGCGTTGACAGTCGTGGTCATATTGGTGGAATTGGTGACATAGGCGGTCGTTTCACCGTCCTTGCAGGAATACCATCCCGGTTGGTTGTCAAACTCAGAATACGCCTTGACGTCATAGGTGCCGGCGCTCGAGAAAGAAGTCGTTCCCTTCCAGACGTAGGTATTACCCTCTTTGACCTTGGAGGTCGCGTCGACATATCGTGTGGTAGAGCCCATGTCGACGGCGAAGCGCACGGCGGTACGCATCGTATCGGTGACACAGATGAGCGTCACGTTCTGATTTTTCGCGGCGCAGTTCGGCGATGTATAAGCAAACTGAACGGGATAAGAGGATTCGACCGTCACCAGACAGGTAGCGGCGCCGGAGGACGTCTTGACGGTGATGACAGCGGTACCCGCCTTCACGCCGTAAACCAAGCCGTAGCCTTTTTCATTGCCGACAGTCGCGACGGATGTGTCGGAGCTTGACCATGTGACGCCTGAGGTGGTGCTCTTGAGCATGATGGTCATGAATCGGTCTACCGAACAGGTCTTGTGCGAAAGATTGACGGACGATCCGTTTCTGACCGTGATCGTACAGGTGGCGGACTTGGTGGAAGTGCTCGCCGTGATGGTAGCCGTACCCGCTTTGACAGCGGTGACGATACCGGAGCTGTTGACGGTAGCCACAGAGGTGTTGGAGCTTCTGAAGCTCACAGATACGTTCGAGGTGGCTTTCAGATGATAATAATTGCCTGTATATACCGTAGCGGAGCTTGCGCTCAGCGAGAGAGTTTCGGGCGCGGAGGTCGGCTTCGGAGCCGTTGTGGGAGCCTGTGTCGGCGGCTGTGTCGGAGCCGCAGTAGGCTTTTGTGTCGGCTTTTGCGTCGGAGCGGGCGGATCGGTAGGCTCGTCGGTAGGCGCTACGGTCGGTTTTTCGGTGGGAGCGTATTCCTCACCGACATATACGGTACAAGAGAGATTCTCGCCCGATACGCTGTCATATACGCTGATCTTAGCGCTGCCGTTCTTCTTGGCGAACACATAGCCGGTATTGTTGACCTGCGCGACGGTGCTGTCGGACGAGGTGAATTCCGCGCGCGCGTTGACGGTATGCGAGTAAGCGTCGGTCACATTCAGCAGAAAGCGCTCATTGATCTTGAGGTATACGGTGCTCTTATTCAAATAGATGTGCCGCACACCCGCCTTGACGTTGCTGTCTGAAACACTCGGTATGCCGTCGAGCGAGATACCGCGATGGGCATAGCCGGTGTCGGCAAGCTCCTCTTCTACAGCCGCGCCGATATCAGCTTCATCGGATTCAGCGGCGGATGCCGTGGGATAGGCGCACAGAAACATCGAGATCAACACCGCAACCACCAACAGGATCGCCGTGATCAAATCGATTCGTCTTTTCATTCTCTCACCGCCTTATAAAATAACATTTATATGATACTATTTTTCAGCCGTATTTGCAATGTCGGTTACAGCTTTGTATTTTTATTCAGCTTATTATGCCACTTGAACAGGTAAAGTGTTACAAGCTTTGTAACACATAGGTCGTAAATCACAAAAGCGATATTGCCGATGATCAAAAAGACCCACGGCAGATAGACGCCGAAGAGCGTGAAGCTCTCTTTCGGGATCGACAGCAGCGTCATGCCGACAAAGAATGCCGCGATGATACAGACGTTGAACAGCGCGAGCTTAACGATATACTGCACGACCTTGGAGGGGATCCGTTCGATCACGCTTTTGATGATCGGGTAAAATCCTAAAAACGCCGCATAGTACAATGCCGCCTCTTTATCTGCCAGCAATAAAAACGACAGTACGGCCGTGATAAAATAGACGGCAAACGCCCAGCGATATCCCAGATTGATGACAAGCAGTATCAATAGGATACCGGCGAATGTCGGAAAGGCGAAGGTGCCGAACGGGATCACCGAGGTCAAAAACATCAGTACAAGGCTGAGGGCGGCAACCACGCCGCCCAAAGATACTTTCATCGAAGTTTTCATTATCTGCAACCTGCCGAACAACAATTACACAGACAGTTGGCGCACAGCATACCGGTGCAGATATCGCATCCGGAACAGCCCGTCCCCGTACCCATGGTGTTATAGCCGGGGTTATTATAGGAGCGGCGGGCGTTCATGTTGTTGAACGCGGCGCTGAATTCGGGGTTTGACGGATCCATCTGATACGCTCTTTGAAAATAGCTGAACGCCTGATCGTTCCATCCTTTGCGCGAAAAGACCATACCCATCAGGAAGTACCATTCCGCGTCACGATTCGTTTCGGGCGTACCGTTGAGCAGCTCCATCGCGTCGTCGAGTCTGCCGTTCATGATATACTGGCGCACATCGGGATAGGACGTCCTGCGATAGGAGTTCCCGGTGCCGTAGGAGCCGTTATACGAGGAGCTTTGGGAGCCGTTGCGGCGCATATCACAGATCTGATCGTACGCCTCGTTGACTTCCTTCATCTTTTCCTCCGCTACGTCGGCAAGCGGACTGTCGTTGTAGTTGTCGGGATGATATTTCTTCGCTAAATTGCGATATGCGGTTTTGATCTCTTCGTCGGTCGCGGTCTCGGGGACGCCGAGTACCTCATAAGGATTCTTCATTTAATCCTCCGTTTCATTGGCATCATTGTATTTGCTGATGATCTTCTTTTGTATATTCACACAGGATACGCACAGCACATTTTGGATGATGCTGTCATACCTGCCTTTGTCGAGCAGTCCGTAGGATAACAGCGCGTCGGACAGCGCGTGATTGAGATTTGCCTCCATATAGGCGGATAAATCATCCTTGTCATCCAAGAGAAAAGGATTGAAATTGTGATGCTTTTGATCCTTTTCATAATCGTCACAGGCGTCGATCAGATAGATCCAGCGCCCGATCGCGTAGCCCATCGCCTGCAGGATGCGCTTCGTGTTATCCTTTTGCAGCGGCTCACGCAGGGGAATGTATTCGGTCAACAGTCCGCACATCTCACTGAGCATGGTCGCGGTCGGATCGGCCGCCTGATCGAGGATGCAGTTTTGATCCTTCTCCGCCTCGATCTGCCGATCCATCATCTTCGACACACTCTCGTCGATCTCGGGATATTTCTTTGCCGCTTTTTTACGCCAGCTTGCGAAGAACGGCTGTACCAATCGGTACAAGAACCGTTTGTACCACGGCGAGTCCAGCAGATTATCCTTGAGCTTATAATAGGCGGAAATGACAGATAATGCCGCCGCTAATGAGAAAGCCCGGCTCTGTGTGTCGGCATAATGACACTTCTTGAAGGGGTTGAATCGGCATCTGCCCTCTTGATAACAGGGCGGTTGTTCGTTGAGATCCAGCGCCATCATTGCGTAGAAGGTACAGTCATAACTGAGGATCAGCCGCGCGAAGATGGAATAATCCTTGCCGAGTTGTCTGCACAGCGTGCAATATATGCCGTTATAGGCTTCAAATTCTTTGCCGAGCAGATTAGCCTGATCAACCTTGATATAACCGAACAAGTCCTTCTCCCCCATATTATTTTCAATATTTTATCATAATTTTCCGTCGTATACATTAACAATATATGAATTTTCCTGTTGATACGGTTGTATTTTTCGCAAAACAGCGCTATAATAGAGCCGTTTCATGACAATAGTCATTGCGAAGGGCTTTTGCCCTGTGGCAATCTCGCTATACAAATCGTCATTGCGAGGCTCCCTTGGAGCCGTGGTAATCTCAACCGAATTTTTAACAAGGATAACAATTATGAATGTATATGATTTTGACGAGACCATCTATCACGGCGATTCCACGCGCCATTTCTTCTTTTGGTGCTTTCGGCATCATCCGAAAACCCTGTTGTATATACCCTTGATCGGGTTTTCTACCCTGCGTTACTATGCCTTTCATATCGGCACCAAGACCGAGTTCAAGGAACGGATGTATCGGTTTTTGAAGGCGATCGACGGCGAAGAGGATGTGAAGCGATTCTGGCGGGAGAAGATCGGCGGGATCAAAGAATTTTATCAAAAGACCCATCGGGATGATGATGTGATCATCTCCGCGTCCCCTGAGTTTTTGCTCAAGCCGCTGGAAGAAAAGCTGCATATCACGGTGATCGCGTCCAAGGTCGATATCCGCACCGGCAAATATGACGGGCTCAACTGCTATCATGCCGAAAAGGTCAAGCGTTTCCGTGAGCTTTACCCCGACGGTCATATCGAGAGCTTTTATTCGGACAGCTATTCCGATGAACCGCTGGCGCTGTTGGCGGATAAAGCGTACATCGTCAAGGGCGAAGAGCTGATCGACTGGGATTATAAGCAACACAAAAAGAACCTGCGAACATAAAATGACCCTCTTGCTTTGTCGGCAAGAGGGTTCTGTTATGTGTTGGTTAATCGTTGCAGCCGCAGCCGCAACCGCCGCCGTTATCGGGATTATTCTCCACAACATTCGGCGGGAAGAATTCATCCGTCGGGAAGTCGAGGCGCGAGAACATCTCACAGGGGCTGTCGGTCGAGCTTTCACAGCGCTTTTCGGGAATACAAAAATCGTAGGACGGGATCAGCATCTGCACATTGCGCAGGAGCTGTACGATAGAGAATACGCCGAGGGTCGCGAGCACAACGCGCTCTCCCCTCTCG
>ONUI01000084.1 GCA_900320995.1 uncultured Eubacteriales bacterium | reverse complement strand
GTAACCGCTGAATAATTCTGCTCAAGCTGATCGCTGCTAAAGAATCTATAACCCCCGCTTCGTTTGAGGCGGGGGTTTGTTCGTTGAGAGACGGTTTGGGTCCGATCTTCACTGTCTGTGGTTGACAAGATTCTTTCTTTCGATTATACTTATAATGATATATTAGGTGAGCTGATCGCATTACACTGTTTTGCGTCGGTTTGCGATAGGAGTATGCCAAATGAGATCAAAAAGAATAATTGCTCTGATCATTTCCGTTATGCTGATCGTATCGATGACCGCCTGTGACTTCGGTTCCGGTAAGGGCTCGGTCTACTGGCTGAATTTCAAACCCGAGCTGGACGCGACCCTGCGTTCGCTGGCGGATAAGTACAAGGAAGAAAAAGGCGTTCCGGTAAAGATAGAAACGCCCGCGAGCGGCGAGTATCTGCAGACGCTGCGCGATAAGATGAAGTCGGAGGATCCGCCTTCGCTGTTTGTGATCAATAATCAGGACGCCGCCGATGAATGGAAAGAATCAGCGCTTGACTTGTCCGGCACCGGTATTCAGGATGAGCTGAATACTTCGTCCTATAATTTTAAGACCGAAGAGAATAAGCTGGTCGCGATCCCGTACTGTCTTGAGTGCTTCGGCATTGCCGTCAACCCCGATCTGCTTGCGAGAATGGGATTTAAGGTTGACGATATCAAGAATTTTGATTCGCTGAAAAAGGCGGTCGAGACGATCCATCAAAACGCCTCATGGCTTGGCTTTGACGCGTTCTGCTCTCCCGATCTGGACTCCGGTTCTTCGTGGCGCCTCACAGGACATCTGGCGAACCTCGAATATTATTATGAGGAACAGGACTCCGGTTCATGGAAGGAATCGCCCGCGTCGATCACCGGCGCGTATTTGCCGAACTATAAGAATCTCTATGATCTATCAACAACGCGGTATCCGCGCCCGAGACGCTCGCCGAGGGCGGTCATAATCCGACGGAAGAGTTCACCTCCGGAAAAGCCGCGTTCTTCCTGACCGGTTCATGGGATTATGCGACCCTGTCCGAGAAGATCCCGAACGTCACGATGATCCCGTACTACTGCGGCGTAAAGGGTGAGGAAAAAGCCGGCTTGAACAGCGGTTCGGAGAACTACTGGGCTGTTAATGCCTCTGTATCCGAGGCGGATCAAAAAGCAACGCTCGACTTCATGAAGTGGCTCGTGACCGATGAGACCGCCAGCAAGGCGATGGTCGATCAGATCGGTAATATGCCCTACAAGAACGCCGCAAAGTCCGATAACGGATTTTTGGCGAAGCAAAGTGAGTATATCAGTAACGGCAACTACAGGATGGACTGGTTGATGCTCCATCAGCCGAACCCGGCGACCTACCGTTCGGAGCTGGTCACGGCGCTGAGCGCTTATAACGCCGAGCGAACCGATGCGAATTGGGAAAAGGTCAAGGAGGCATTCGTCGGCAATTGGGCAAAGCTGTATGCCGAAGCCAACAATAAGGTAACGCTCCCGACCGAGGGTAAAATGAAATAACGGATATATAAAACAAATGCGTGTCGGAGTTCCGGCACGCATTTTTGATATCAGTATTTATTGTTGTGGGTCCCCAACAGGGGTGCGGATCATTCTATCAGCCGATCTGAGTGACGTTCAGATTGCTGTCGACCTGTACGGTCATGTTGACGGGCTGCTGTACGCCGTCCGCGGTGTTGCGGTACCCGGAGCCACACCGGTGATGTTGAAGTCATACTGCTTGGTGTTGAAGTCATAGTTGCAGCTGACGTTGACGATACCGCCGCCGCCGGAATAAGTCCAGTCATAGCCGTAGGACGTCTGACCCGAAGCAGTGTAGTGCAGGGCATTGCCGCTGCTGTAGGAACCGCCCGCGGAAGAAGCGGAGGAAGAAGCGCTCGAGGATGAGCTCTGTGACGAAGCGTCGGCAGAACCCGAAGAGGAAGAAGCGGGGAGAGTCGCCTGCTGCACGTTATCGCCCTGTGAGGAGGAGATATTGTTGAGCGCGGGATCTCTGGCGGGCTGTGTGGACTGCGGCGTAGTGGCGTTCGTTGTTTCCTTTGCTGCCTGTGTTTCGGAGGCGATGGTCGCGGTCACAGCGGTAGGAGTCGTGTCAGCCGGCTTTTTGTTCTTGCCGACCAAAGCGACGACCGCGATGATGATGCCGATGATCACCACTGCGGCGATGACGATCACCAATATGCTGGTGATGCGGCCCTTTCTCTTGGTCTGTTCTCTTCGTTCCATGCGGTCACGCTCGATGGCGTTCGGCTCATAGTCATCGTGAAAATCATTATTGGGCATAGTACTACTCCTTTTTATAGTAAGTATAGAGTCCTCCTCGAAAGGCGGGACGGAACTCGTTCGGCTCTGGGATCGTATCCGGAATCAAGCCTCGCAAGATACCATATCATATGTTACGGCAACCATATTATAACCGACATAATTCTTTAAAGCAAGATAAATCGACGAAAATTTACAAACGATTTAAGATTGTTTTTCCTTTTTGATCCCGTCGATCCCGTCTTTGTCGGCAAAAATCATAAAACTGATCGGCACGGTCATCAAAAAGTCGGCACTTCCCCTGCTTGCCAAATTTCGCGATTGTGCTATAATACAAGTGTAATCCAAAACAAAGGAATGATAGAAGTGAGAAAAATTCTTCCCGTTACCCTGCTGACCGGTTATCTCGGCGCGGGTAAAACGACATTATTGAATCACGTGCTCAACAATCAGGAGGGCTACAAGGTCGCCGTCATCGTCAACGATATCGGCGAGGTCAACATCGACGCGGAGCTGATCCAGAAGGGCGGCGTCGTCAATGAAAAGGACGAGAACCTCGTACCGCTCCAGAACGGCTGTATCTGCTGTACCCTCAAGACCGATCTGATCGAGCAGATCCTCGGTCTGGTAGAGCAGCAGAAGTTCGATTATATCCTGATCGAGGCATCCGGTATTTGTGAACCGATCCCGATCGCGCAGACCATCTCCATGCTCGACGGCTCCTACAACGATCCCCGACTGCCGAAGCTCTGCCGTCTGGATAATGTGGTGTCCGTTGTTGACGCGGCTCGCCTGAGCAGTGAATTCGGCTGCGGCGGCTCACTGCTGAAGGATGATATCGACGATGAGGACATCGAGAACCTACTGATCCAGCAGATCGAGTTCTGCAACACCATCATCCTCAACAAGATCGACCTCGTGTCTGAGGAAGAACTGGTCAATATCCGCAAGGTCATCCGCGCACTCCAGCCCGAGGCGAAGATCATCGAGACCACCCGCGGCGACGTGGAGATCAGCGAGATCCTCAACACCAATAACTTCGACTTTGACAAGGTCGCTTCCTCTGCCGCATGGGTGCAGGAGCTGAACGCCGATGTTGAAGAGGACGACCATGACCACGACGAGCATGAACACCATCATGATCACGACCATGAGGAACACGAGCATCATCACGATCATGACCACGAGCATGAGGAACACGAGCATCATCACGACCATGATGAAGAGGAACACCATCATGACCACCACGATCATGAGCATGATCATGAAGAAAAAAGCAGCCACGGCTGCCATCATCACCATCATCACCATGAGGGCGGTGAGGTAGAGGAGTACGGCATCGGTACCTTTGTGTACTATCGCCGTCAGCCGTTCACTAAGGATAAATTCGAGAAATTTCTCGCGTCCTTCCCGAAGAACGTCATCCGCGCCAAGGGTCTGTTCTGGATCAAGGAGGACAAGGATTGGGCGATCATGTTCGAGCAGTCCGGCAAGCAGATGGACTGCACCGACTACGGTCAGTGGCTCGCCGCCGCTCCGGCGCACATCCGCCGCAAGATGTTTAAGGAGGATCCCGAGCTGCAGAAGGATTGGGACGACAAGTACGGCGATCGTATGATCAAGCTGGTATTCATCGGTCAGAACCTCGACAAAGAGGCGATCACCAAGGCACTCGATGACTGCCTGACGGAACTCTGATATACAAATCGTCATTGCGAGGCACATTGTTGTGCCGTGGCAATCTCAACCGAATGAAAGATAAAGCGCTTCCATAAGGAGGCGCTTTTTAGTTAGGAGTGAGGAGTTGTGGGAAACGCTAGCGCGTTTTGAATGATAATACAGAAAGATAACAGTAACGCTCATGACTCTTTGAAAAAGCCATGAGCGTTGTTTTTTTATTCGGTTGAGATTGCCACAGCTCTTACGAGCTTCGCAATGACAATTTATAATCGGGTGAGGGCGAAGCCCTCCCTCAATTTTCCACTTTCCACTTTCAATTTTCAACTACAAAAGGGTGAGGGCAACGCCCTCCCATAATTCCTAATTCCTCATTCCTAATTCCTAATTAGATACGATTCCCAATTCCTCCAGCGCTTTTGCGATGCCGTCGCGGTCGCAGTCATCGGTGACGCGGTCGGCAACTTCCTTGAGCGCATCCTCGGCGTTGCCCATCGCGATCCCCGTTCCGGCGGCTTTGATCATGAAAATATCGTTGAAGCTGTCGCCGAAGGCTACCGCATCGCGGATGTCGATCCCCGCGTCGTCACAGATCTTGCGCAGACCCTCGCCCTTGTTGGCGTCCTTGGGCATTACCTCGAGGAACCACGGCGCGGAAAGGTAGATGTCCACCTCGTCGCCGAGTGCGCTCAGCAGCTGTTGTTCAAGCTGCTTGAGCTCAGCGGGATCGCCCGCGATCAGGAACTTGTGGATATCCCAGTTGATGAAGGACGGCAGGTCTTCCACCACATTCAGCGGCAGACCGATCACATCGCTCTCGATGTGGGTGTAGTCGTTCACCTTGTTGTCGGCATAGATCTTCGCACCCTTGTGCACCATGGTGGTGACGTTCGCGGGACGCAGGATGTCATAGACAGGCTCGATGTATTTGCTGTCAAGATAGCACTTGCCGATCAGCTCGTCGCGGCTGTTCATGATTGCTCCGCCGTTGAAGCCCATGTAGTAGCCGCCGTAGCGGAATACCTCGAGTTGCTTTGCAAACGGGCGCACGCCGTAGGGGAGACGCCCCGACGCGACCGCAACCTTCACGCCGTTTTCCTGTGCCTGCAACAGCGCCGCCTTGGTGATAGGGGAGATCTCCTTTTTTCGATTGAGTAAGGTGTCGTCGATATCGACCGCTATCAGTTTATATTTCATAGAATACCCCGGAGTTCAAAATGATTCAATCATACGTTACCATAAAACGCGCCGGATGGCAAGAGGATTTTGGGAGTTAGGAGTGAGGAGTTGAGGAGTGAGGAGTTAGGAGCGAGGAGTTTGGAGTTAGGAGCGAGGAGTTACCGGATGATGAAATGTTTATCGTAGGGCGGGGGTGCTCCCCGTTGGGGAGACGTCACGAAGTGACAGTGGGGGAGGCGTCTCCGCCGAGGAATGCTCCCGCCGAATCCTTCCCAATATATCTCACCTAAACGCGAAGCAAATCCATGTTTCTGTAGGGATGACCATTGGTCATCCGCAGAATGACGGGTGCTTTTGTTATCGAAGGCGTGAGATAGGAAAGAAATGTTTCTGCCATGCGGTACGTCATACAGTGGCGCTTGGCCAATCGCAGATAAACCTGCTCTTGGAGCGCTGTTGCATGGGAGTTGTATACCAAATCATTGATTTGGACAACTCCTCAAAATGCCGTACCCTACAAAACGCTCATCTCCTCAACGGACATTACATCTCAACCAACGCCCTGCCGCGGGAGCAGCAAGCCGCTCCCCTACAATTATTCGCAACGTTTTCTGTAGGGGAGGGGCGTATGTTACTGAATACTGAAGATTGAAGACTGAAAAATGAATAATGATTATTGTCCGGATGCGTTTCAATATAATTGTAGGGGAGGGGCTTGCTCCTCCCGAAACCCTTTCCATTATATCCCACCCAAATGCGAAGCAAATCTATGCTTCCGTAGGGTACGGCACTTGGGCACGCGTGTCCGACGTACCGAGAATGACGGGTGTTTCCTGTATCGAAAACCCATAGATAGGAACACAACGCCTCTGCCATGCGGACGAGCAATGCTCGTCCCTACGACGATGCACGCGATTCCTCCACAAAATATCATTCAAACGCGAAGCAAATCCATGTTTCCGTAGGGATGACCATTGGTCATCCGCAGAATGATGGGCGTTTTTGTAATCGAAAGCGTGAGATAGGAAAGAAATGTTTCTGTCATACGGACGAGCAATGCTCGTCCCTACGTCGATGTACGCGATTCCTCCACAAAATATCATTCGAACGCGAAGCAAATCCATGTTTCCGTAGGGATGACCATTGGTCATCCGCAGAATGACGGGTGCTTTTGTTATCGAAAACATTAGATAGGGGAGAAACGCCTCTGTCATACGGACGAGCAATGCTCGTCCCTACGGAAACATACATCTCCTCAACCGACTTCGCATCTTGATCAACGCCCTGCCGCGGGAGCAGCAAGCCCCTCCCCTACAAATCCTCTGAAGTAATTTTCCCTGCCAAAACCCGCCATTTCACTTTAACGCATTACCGTGCTGTATAGAAATTTACACAATTTTATTCCGTTCATGATATATCAAATGAAAAATCTGAAAAAAATACGGTGAATCCATAAAAATAGATTGAATTTTTTCAAAATTGTATTATAATGTTAAATGTAGTATTGTGGATAAATATGGATCACTGTATCTTGTATACAAATCCGAATAACTAATGAAAGGAAGTGCTGAATATGCAGACATCGGTTCTCGAACGCTTAGACGCGAGCGCTTCGCGTTATGCGGACAAAGTGATGTTCAAAGATCCCGAGCGCAGCCTGACCTTCGGTCAGTTCGACGCGCTCACCAAATCGATCGGTACCTACCTCGCCGGTGTGACCAAGCCCGGTGATCCGGTCGCTGTGATGTCAGGCAGACACGTGTTTACCCCGTCATGCTTCTTGGGCGCTGTCAGAGCGGGCTGCTTCTATGCCCCGATGGACGGCGATATGCCCAAGCAAAGACTCAACCAGATCCTCTCCGTCATCAAGGCGCCGAATCTGTTGGTGGATCAGGCTCATCTTGAGATGGCGAAGACGCTGGATTATGACGGCAACATCATCGTGATGGAAGAGATCATGGATACCGCTGCCGATGAGGAGCTGCTTGCCGCGCGTGCCGCGACGCTGGTATGCACCTCGCCGCTGTATGTGATCTTCACCTCCGGCTCTACCGGCAAGCCCAAGGGCGTTATCACCTCGCACCTCTCGCTGATGACGTATATCGATTCCGTGTGCAAGGTGCTCGATATCAACGATACCGACATCATGGGCAACCAGAGCCCGCTCGACTATATCGCGGCTGTCCGCGACATTTACTTCCCCATCAGCAAGGGCGCTTCCACCTTCATCATCCCGAAGAACGAGTTCGCCGTACCGACCGAGCTGTTCGGCACGCTGAATCGTGAGAAGATCACCGCGCTGTGCTGGAGTGTCGCGGGTGTTGAGATCCCCGCTAAACTCGGTGCTTTTGACGAGAGCAAGCCCGAATACCTCAAGAAGCTCTGCTTCTCCGGTTCGGTCATGCCCTGCAAGTACCTCAAGATCTGGCAGGAGCATCTGCCCGACGTCCTTTATGTCAACCAGTACGGCCCTACCGAGTCCACCGCTTCCTGCACCTACTATGTGGTCAGTGAAAAGGTCGAGGACGACACCGTCCTGCCCATCGGTAAGCCGTATGACAACTATAAGATCATGCTGCTCAATGACGACAACACCCCCACGCCCGACGGCGAGATCGGTCAGATCTGCGTCAGCGGTCCGATCCTGGCGCTGGGCTACTACGGCAACAGAGAAGTCACCGACGAGTCCTTTAAAGACCGGCGACCTCGGCAGATGGGGTGAGGACGGCAATTTGATGTTCCACGGCCGTATGGATCGCCAGATCAAGCATCTGGGTCACCGCATCGAGCTCGGCGAGATCGAAGAGACCGCAAAGCTCGTCGAGGGCGTCAAGGATTGCTGCTCGCTGTACAACAAGCCCAAGGCGACCTTGTACCTCTTCTATACCGGTGAAGCGACCAGCAGAGATATCGTGCTCTATTTCAGAGCCAACATGCCCGCCTTCATGGTACCGCGTAAGCTGATCAACCTCGAAGAGATGCCCACCCTGCCCAACGGCAAGCTGGATATGCAGGCGCTCAAGGCAATGTTTAAATAAGAATCAGACTCCCTTAGGAAAGGGAGGCAATAATGTATATTACCACAAGGTGATAAGATAAAATAATTCTAAAGGAGAAATTTATCATGGATCAATTAATGAAAATCTTACAGGAACTCAGACCCGACGTAGATTTTGAGAACGAAACCGCTCTGATCACCAACGGTATTCTCGATTCTTTCGATATCGTTGCGCTCGTAGGCGAGCTGAACGATGAGTTTGACATCGAGATCAAGCCGAACAACCTCGTTCCCGAGAACTTCAACTCCGCCAAGGCTATGATGGCGCTGATCGAGAAGCTGCAGGACGAATAATCTGTCGGCACACAATGACGAATCCGCCTCCCTGTTTCAGGGAGGCAGAACGTTGCTTTGTACATGTTGCAACGAACAATAACAAAGGAATGGTATGATGAATATCAACAAATTAAAGGAGCTCCTGCCTTCGGTCGGAACCCCTTCCTATATTTTTGATCTCGATCTGTTTGAAAAGCGTGCCGCTTTAGTCAAAAAGTACTTCGGCGATACGATCGGACTGTGCTTTTCCATCAAGGCCAATCCGTTTTTGCTGGGCAGGATGCCCGCGCTGTTCGACAAGATCGAGGTTTGCTCTCCCGGTGAGCTGACGGTTTGTGAGCGTACCGGTGTGGATATGAGCACCATCATCTTCTCAGGCGTCAACAAGGGCTATGCGGATGTTGAGCGTGCCGCTGACGATAACGTCGGCACCTTCACCGCCGAGTCGCCCCTGCACCTCGAGCTGATCAACGACGCGGCTCTTCGCAGAGGCAAGGTGTTTGACCTGCTGCTGCGCGTGACCGATATCAAGGGCGGCAGCCAGTTCGGTATGAACGAGGAATGCACCCTCGACATCATCCGCCGCCGCGATGAATACAAGGGCGTCAATATCGTCGGTCTGCACTACTTTACCGGTACGGCTAAGCGTAAGGCGAAGCCCATCGAGAGAGAGTGCGATTACCTGATGGATCTGACCGCCCGCATCAAAAATGACCTCGGCTTCACCGTGGAGCGTATCGAATACGGTACGGGTCTCGCGGTCGATTACTTCTCCGACACTGCCGATCAGGAAGAGGAGGAGCGCCTTGCTTCTATCTCTCCCAAGCTGCAGGAGCTGGCTCAGGTCGCTGAGCTGACTGTCGAGATGGGTCGCTTCTTCGCGGCTCCCTGCGGTTATTATCTGACCAAGGTCGTAGATACCAAAACCAATTTTGATATCAACTACGCGATCGTAGACGGCGGCATGAACCAGGTCAAGTACAACGGTCAGCTGCAGGGGATGCAGATCCCCGAGATCCTGCATATCGCGGATCACGCCACCGACGGCGACAAAACGCCGTGGACGTTATGCGGTTCCATCTGCACCACCGCCGATATCTTAGCGCGCAACGCGGAATTTGCCGATCTGCAGATCGGTGATATCCTCGTGTTCTGCCGTACCGGCGCGTACTCCTGTATGGAGGGTATCTCCACCTTCCTCAGCCGCGAGATGCCGGTCATCGCCGAATACAGCGAGAAAGAGGGACTGCGTATCCTCCGCGAAATGCTGTATTCCGATGAATTAAACACACCTAATAGAAAATAATTACGGATAACGGATAACGGTGAACGGCTGCAGGAAACGCTTCGCGTTTTGAGGCGCTGTCCAAATCTTGGATTTGTATGCAGTACCCATACAACAGCGTTTTATGAGCTGACGCTTTTGTCGGTGTTGGCTAAGCGCGACTGAATTCCTACATTAGAATTGTTTGAGCGAAGCGAGATACCGCCACCATTCACCATTCACCGTTCACCCTTCACCAAAAAAGGTTCATTATGACTTATACATCAATCAAATTTATACTTTTTGTGCTGGCGACCGCGCTGCTCTACTTCGTCATCCCGTGGAAGAAGTACCGCTGGACGGTTCTGCTCGCGGCGAGTGCGATCTTCTACTGCCTCGCAAGCTACAAGTATGCCGTATTCATCCTGTTTACGGCGCTGAGTACGATGCTCATCGGCTTGTGGCTGGACAAGGTGACGCGGAAGTCCAAGGCGCTCCTGAAGTCCAAAAAGGCTGAATGGGATCGCGAACAAAAGAAAGCGTTCAAAAACAAGCTCAAGATCAAGAAACGCTGGATCATGGCGCTGTGTCTGATCCTGAATTTCGGTATTCTGGCTTTCTTGAAGTATTACAATTTCTTTGCCGGCTCTCTGAACGACCTGCTCGGCTCCATGCGCATCGACTTTTCGGCTCCGACCTTAAAGCTCTTCCTGCCGCTGGGTATTTCGTTCTACACCTTCCAGAGCATGGGCTATATCGTGGATGTCTACCGCGAGAAGGTCAAGCCGCAGACCAACCCCTTCAAGTTCCTGCTGTTTGTATCCTTCTTCCCGCAGATCATCCAGGGCCCGATCAGCAACTACACTCAGCTCGGTCATCAGCTCTTTGAGGGTCACGACTTTAACTTTACCCAGTTCAAGTACGGTTCTCAGCTGATCTTGTGGGGCTTCTTCAAGAAGCTGGTCATCGCCGACAGAGCGGTCGTCGCGATCAACGCCGTCACCGCTACGCCGCAGGGCTACAATAAGTATTCCGGCACGACGCTGACCTTCACCATCCTGCTGTACGCCTTCCAGCTGTACACCGACTTCTCGGGCGGTATCGATATCTCCCGCGGTGTGGCACAGCTCTTCGGCATCGATCTGATCGACAACTTCAAGCGCCCGTACTTCTCGAAGAGTATCAACGAGTATTGGCGCAGATGGCATATTTCGCTCGGTGCGTGGATGAAGGACTACATCTTCAACCCGCTGGCGATCAGCTCGGCGTTCCTCAACGCGAGCAAGAAGATGCGCGGCACCAAGTTCGGCAAGACCAAAGCAGGCGCGCATATCGCCAAGGTACTGCCCACCGCCTTCGCTTCGCTGATCGTCTTCTTGATCGTCGGTATCTGGCACGGCGCGAACTATAAATATGTCGCGTTCGGTGTGTGGAACGGCGGTATCATCATGCTGTCGATCCTGATGCAGCCGTTGTTTGACGCTGTGACCGACAAGCTGCACATCAACCGCAATAACTTCTTCTTCCGTCTGTTCCAGATGGTCCGTACCTTTATCGTGGTATTGGTCGGTTATGTCTTTGACGTAGCGCCGTCCTTCCAGCAGGGTATGATGACGATCGGCCGCTTCTTTACCGATCAGGATTTCGAGCGCGGCAGTCAAGAGATCTTCAAGCTCGGAATCAACTGGAAGGATTATATTCTTTTAGCGGTATGCGTGGTCGTGATCTGGGCGGTCAGCATGATCCAGGAAAAGCATTCCGACACCACTATCCGCGAGATGCTGGACAAAAAGCCCTTCATCCTGCGCTGGTTGGTATTCTTCCTCCTGATCATGGCGGTCATCATCTTCGGTATCTACGGCTCCGGCTATGCTGCTTCCGACTTTGTCTACATGCAGTTCTAGCAGAATACGTAAGTGCTGTTTTGAATGACGACATATGGTTTTGTCCGATCGATGACAGGAGCTATGCTCCTCGATTCACGATCAGTCGCGGACAGCGTCCGACAAAACCATCCGCCAAAGTTTGATGTATGGAATATGAGGCAAACCTATGAAAAAGAAACTTTATATCACGCGCAGTCTGAAATTGATATCATTCGGACTCGCTGTGGTTTTATCAACCTTTTTTCTTCAGTCTTTCCTGCTGAAGAGAATCGATAACAATACGATGCGTATGGAGGCGTTCTATCTCGAGGAGAAGAACACCGTCGACGCGGTCCTGATCGGCGCGAGCGACGTCTACGCCGGCTACGCCGCTCCTTACGCTTATGAAAAATACGGCTACACCAGCTATCCTTATGCGACGCAGGCGTCTCCGTCAAACATCGTTCTCCCGCAGATCAAAGAGGTTCTGAAGTATCAGAATCCCAAGATGGTCATCGTGGAGATCAACGCGTTCCTGTACAAGGATAACGAGCTTCCCAATGAGGCGAGCGGTCGTATGTTCGCGGATAACGTCCCCAGGGACGAAATCTGGAGAGATTACCTCAAGGACGCGATCCCCGAGGATAAGCAGCTCGAGTATTATCTGCCGATCATCAAGTATCACAGCTCTTGGAATGAGTATCCGTGGAAGCTCAAATATCTCACCGCGGAGATCGGACTCAAGAAGAATGGATACTCTTTGTTCCGCGGCTACAAGACCGTCGCGAACGAGTTCCATCCTGATTCGAAGGTCTATAATGATCAGCTCAAGGATAATGACAAGACCCTGCCCCTCGCGGTCAACGGCGAGCGTTATCTCAGACAGACGCTGGAGTATCTCAAGGAGAACAACATCACCAACGTCATGTTCATGCGTTTCCCGCACATTGTCAATGACGCCGCGTACAGCCGCTTCAAGCGCTGTAATGAGGCGGGGAAGATCATCGAAAGCTACGGCTATGACTTTGTCAACCTGGAGCGTTACGGTGACGCGGCGAATATCGACGTCAACAAGGATTACTACAACTGGGATCATCTGAATGTATACGGTTCCGAGAAGGTGACCGATTACATTGCGAATATGCTGCAAACCAAGTACGGTATCACTAAGACCGAGCTGACGGAGAAACAGACCGCCGAATGGAATGATTCGGTCAACTATTATCACATGATCTACAACTACTGTCAGGAGATGATCAAGCGTCGTCTCGAGCTGGGCAAAACCGGCAACGGCGGTACGACCGTATCCGAGGATGAAAAGAGTATCAGCACCATCGAGCG
>ONUI01000177.1 GCA_900320995.1 uncultured Eubacteriales bacterium | reverse complement strand
CCATTGCCGAGGTCGATAACGATACAGCATTACCGGCGGAGAACAATCAGACCTACAATTTCACACTGGACGCTCCGGCACCGGAATATCAGTATTATCTGATCAGAGTCTTTGAGAGTAAGGGCGCCGACTATATCCAGATGTCGGAATTCGAACTGAAGACCGAGAAAGAAAACGTTGCGTTCTCCGGCGAAGGCTTTTCCATGCCGGCTTATCCCGTCATTGTCAGCGCCACGTTTGAACCCAACAAGCACACGGTCACTTGGCTGAATGAGGACGGTACACAGCTTGAAAAGGACGAAAATGTTCCCTACGGAAGCAAGCCGACATTCAACGGTACGGTTCCGCCTAAGGCAGGCTGCACCTTTATGGGATGGAAAGACGGAAAGGACTACTACGCGCCTGATGAATTGCCCGAGGTGACCGAAGATGTGACCTATACGGCAGTCTTTGGAGCCGGCGACGGCTTAGGCTCCGAGCTCGCCGGACATTCCATCAGCCTCGACGGCGATATTGCGGTCAACTTCTACATGGAGCTTTCCGATTTTGTCATCGCGCATGAGGAAACCGCCTATATGCGCTTTACGATCCCGACAGGAAACGACACGACCGAACAGAAGATGTATGTCAGGGAAGCTGTGAAGAAGAAAGTCGGCAATAAGGACTATTATGTCTTCAAATGCAGAGTTGCCGCCAAGGAAATGACGTCTGACATCCAGGCGCAGCTCATCGACGGCACCCAGACAGGCAAAGTGTACCCCTATTCCGTCAAGCAATACGCGGACTATCTGCTTTCACACACCTCCGAAAACGCGGAATTCGCGAAGGCGGCTCCGCTTGTCAAGAAAATGCTCCACTACGGCGCTTACGCGCAGCTCCACTTCAACAGAAACCCCGATAAGCTTGCCAACCAAGGCCTCCCCCCAATAGATCAGGAGCTTGACGAAGTGATGTTCACAGAGCCGCAGACTGCGTTCAATCTGCCCGGAGATGTGAGATTTGAGGGCTCGACGCTCTCGCTGAAATCGGAAACGTCGCTTTCGCTCTATTTCACAAGCGCCGAACCGCTCACCTTCTCGGTTGACGGCAAGACGGTCGAGACCGCTACAAGCGGCAACTATCAGATCGCGCGTATCCGCGGCATCGCTGCCAAGGAGCTGCAAGACAGCTTCACGCTGAAGATCACGGCAGGAGAAGCGACCGGAAGCGCTACCTACAGCCCGATGAACTATTGCTACAAGATTTTGAGCGACAGCACGTACAGCGAAAACCTGATCAACGTCACCAAAGCGCTGGTTCTGTATGCGCAGGCGGCTAAAGATTACTTTTCACCAACATCTTAAGCGGAAAGGGAGGAGTCTGCAATGATAATAGAAATCTACGAACCAACCGAACTGGAGATCATCCGTTTTTCTACCGATGACGTCATACTGACAAGCAATCTTCGTTACGAGGAAGACGAAACGCCGTTGATCCCCGGAAAATAACGGTTATACGCTCAATCTAATCAAGCAACAGGGAGGCTGCCCGATCGTTGGGCAGCCTCCCGTTTTGCTGCTGATGGCAGAATAACAAAAACCCCCGGTTCCTTTGAACCGGGGGCGATTTCATGCTGTGATCAGATCTCCAGCGTCTTGATCGAATCGAATTCGTCGGTGATCTCCTTGGAGGGAGCCTTGGTGACAAGGGAGACGATGACGTTGATGATCAGCGCGAGGAAGAAGCCGGGTACGAGCGAGTACAGACCGGTAGCGGTTCCGATGGTGTCGCCGTTTATCAGGGGGAGATAGTCCCATACGATGACGGTGAGCGCACCGACGGTCATACCGCTGATAGCGCCTGCGAGGTTAGAGCGCTTCCAGAACAGCGCGAGCAGCACGACCGGACCGAAGGCGGCGCCAAAGCCTGCCCATGCGTCGGAAACCAGTCCCATGATGCTGGAATTGGGATCGAGCGCGATCAAGAACGCGATGACCGCGACGACGACGACGGCGATCTTGCCGACGAGCAGGGAGCTCTTCTCGGAAGCGTCCTTCTTGATAACGCCCTTGTACATATCCTCGGAGACCGCGGAAGCGGTGACGAGCAGCTGGCTGTCGGCGGTGGACATGATCGCCGCGAGGATTCCGCAGAGGAAGATGCCGCCGATGAAGATCAGCACGCCGTTGTTGGAGAAGATCTCCTGGATCAGACGGATGAAAGCGGTTTCGCTGTTGCCTGCGTCAAGCTGCTGGCTGAGGTAACCTCTGGCGAATAAACCAATCAGGCAAGCCGCCGCGAGGGAGAGGACGACCCAGATGATCGCGATCTTTCTGGACTTTTTGACCTCTGTTTCGTTCTTGATCGCCATGAAGCGGATGATGATGTGCGGCATACCGAAGTAGCCGAGACCCCAGGCGAGGCTGGAGACGATCGAGTTCCACGCGATGGGGCTGCCATCGGTGTTTTTGAAGAAGTTCATGTAGTTCTCGGGATTTTCAACGCCCTTGGCAACGAGCGCCTGCGAGAAGCCCTGATCCCACGTGAGGATCGCGTAAGCGATGATCGGCACAGCGAGGATCGCCACGAGCATGAGCAGACCTTGGATCAGGTCGGTGGTGCAAACCGCCTTGAAGCCGCCCATGAAGGTGTAGACGAGAATAACCACGGACGCGATCGCCAGACCGATGAGATAAGCGGTCTGATCCATTTCGCCGTTCTGACCGTGACCGAAGAGGGTCGCGAAGAGTTTCGCGCCGGAGCTGAACGCCGAAGCGGTGTAGACCGCGAAGAAGACAGCGATGATGATCGCCGAGACGATCTTGATAACGCCTCTCTTGTCGCGGTAGCGGTTCTGGAAGAAGCTGGGGATCGTCAGCGAGTTGCCGGCGACGATGGTGTATTTTCTCAGTCTGGACGAAACGAGATACCAGTTGAGAATGGTGCCGAGCAGCAAGCCGACGGCGATCCACACCTCACCCGTACCGGCGAGATATACCGAGCCGGGAAGTCCCATCAGCAGCCAGCCGCTCATGTCGGAAGCCTGCGCCGAGAGCGCTGCCGTCCAGCCGCCGAGGTTTCTGCCGCCGAGGAAGTAGTCCTCGTTATTCTTGGTTTTCCGCGAATAGATGACGCCGATGACGATCATCAGCAGCATGTAAAACGCGAAAGCAACCAAGACGATGATGTTGCTTGTAGTCATATTGTTCCTCCTTCTATTTGTGTTATTTGAAACACGCCTGATTATTTTAGCATATTAAAGCGAGAAAATCAAGACGCCTTGCATTATTTTGCGATAATTTGTAAAAATTTTATAAACTCGCCCTATTTTCAAGAATACGGTTGATTTAACTTCTGAAAAGTAATATAATACTACTATCTATAAGTACCATCAAAAAGTATACGAAAAAAGAGGTTTGGCTATGGATTTTGTAAAGAGAACCTGGGCGGAGATTTCGCTGGACGCGATCACCCACAATTTCCGCGAGATCAAGCGCAGGGTAGGCGACAGAAAGCTGTGCTGTGTGATCAAGGCTGACGGCTACGGTCACGGCGCGGTGGAACTCGCGCAGCTTTATGAGGAGTTGGGCGCGGATTTCTTCGCGGTGTCCAATATCGACGAGGGGATCGAGATCCGCAATGCCGGCATCACCCTGCCGATCCTCATTCTCGGCTATACCCCGGTCAGGGACGCGGCGAAGCTCAGCGAATACGACATCAGCCAGGCGGTGTT
>ONUI01000163.1 GCA_900320995.1 uncultured Eubacteriales bacterium | reverse complement strand
CGTTTCGGAACCATGAAAAAAGACGATCCAAATCGCACACAGACCGTAGATCGCGTTTCTGTATTTACTTAATGACGAAAAATTCAGTTCGCCGGAATCGAGTCTTCTTTCTGTCATATATTCATCTCTTTTCTCATGTGATGAATGAGGTTTATTTTGCTTATGATATAACGGCTTATTCCATTGCCTTCTCAAGCGCCTGAATAAAATCACAGATAAACCCTTCCCTTGTCGTTTCGTCTGTTTCCGAAAGGGAAAGATACGGATTCAGATCCTCCAGCTCCACTAACAGCAGTCTGCCGTCAGCGGTACGACAGGCGTCTACACGCTGGATCCCGTTTGTCACGGAATTCCACTCTATGAACCTCTCGGCAAAGGCAATATCCTCCTCACTGCAGGAATACGGCTCCAGTCGCCATCTTTTTGTTTGATCGGGCGCGTACAGCGCGTATTCAAACCGATCGTTGATAAAGTAAAAGGAAACCTCATAGACAAAGTCGATCTTCGGCTGAATGAGCATCGATCTGTCGGCGATGTCGCGCTCGTCGAGCTCAGCCGCGGTCAAAAACTCCAGACCGATCGAATCCGCTCCGTCCTTTGGCTTGATGACATAGGCGTCTGTGTCGGGGAGAAGATACAGCTCCTCCTTTGAATCGATCGTAGGGATGACCGGATATTGCTCTTTGGTCAGTGCGAGCAGATATTCCTTTCCCTTCATGTCAGCCTTTCCGTCAAAGGAATTGAAAGTATTAAGGGGTTTTTTCTTGACCCGCTTGACAAACGCCTGATACACATCCTTGTAACCGATGACGCTCCCGGTGTTTCGGAACACGATCAAATCGACCGCATCTTCAAACCCTTCCGCACACCCGGGATGACACAGCGCTACGTCAAAAGCCTCTTTCAGCCGTGAAGTGATAAAAATATCCTCTTCCCCGTAATTTCTTCCCTTTGCCTGATAAGACAAATCCGTTAAATAAAGGATCTTTTTCATTTTGCCTATCCTTCTTTTCTTCATTATCATTGACCGTGAGCCGCTGTACGCTCCCTCTCCGTCTGTCGATCTCACTGATCGGCATTTTTGCCCCATTCATCAAGCAGTATTACCGGCAGGAATCGACGATCATCTCCCGCGCGGAAACAGCCTCGGGCATATCATCCTGCACAAAAACATGCCACAAACCTTCGCCGAAGATCAGGGAGCAGTCGACTTCCGCCTCTCGCATTTTATGGTAAAGCGTTGTATTATCCGGCACCATGACCTCGTCCGTACCGGTGAAGATCATCGTCGGGGGTAGGCTCTTCATCTCGCCGTAAAGCGGGCTGACCGACGGATCCTTGGTATCGAGCTCGCCGGCCCACAGTTTGCCCAGCTCGATCAGTCCGTAGCTGTTGAGCATCAGATCCTTTTGCTCATACGCCGTGATCGCGGGATCGGACATCGTCACATCGACCCACGGAGAGAGCAGGAACATCTTCTGCGGCAGTTGTACCCCGTTATCCCTCAGATATTCCACAAAAGCGAGCGCTAAGCCGCCGCCGGCGGAATCGCCTATCAGATAAATGGGCTTACCCTCCTTGAGCGCCTCGGCATAAGCGGCGTCGAGGAAGGGATACGCGTCCCGACAGGTCGCCTGCGGGGTCAGCGGATAGAGCGGCAGATACACCTTCGCGTTCAGGCGCTGCGCCATATCGTCACAGAACATCACCTGCTTTTCGCTGATGCCGTAAGCGTACGCGCCGCCGTGAAGATAGAAGAGGATGCGCTCCGCTTTGTCGTTTTCGAGCGTATAGAGGTCATTGCCGTTGATGGCGGAATGACCCTGCGTCAATTTCGTTTTCGTTGGAGGGAACTCCTGCCCCTCGCGGTTTTTCAGCATATCCAGCGCCGCGGGAAAGCCCTTCTCAGACAGACTCTCCTTGACATTGAGCGTCTGCATCTTTTCCTTTGCCTTGGCGGTCTCATCGGTCAGCGGGATCGTGATGATCGCCTCATCCCTCGTCGCCTGATCGGATCCTGTCGGTGCCGCGGAATCGGCGGTCGCTTGTTCGGCGCCCTTTTGACATCCCGTGATCGTCAGACAGATGACCGCGATCAGCATAAGCACCGCCGCGATATGTGTTCTGTTCTTCATGATTATCTCCCAATCAAACTGTCCGTTATTCCTCAAACAGCGGTGTGGAGAAGTAGCGCTCGGCGGTATCGGGCAGAACGGTGACGACCGTCTTGCCGGGGCCGAGCTTCTTCGCGAGCTTCAGCGCCGCGGCGACGTTGGTGCCGCTGGAGATACCGCACATCAGCCCTTCCTCACGCGCCAGCCGCTTTGCGGTATTGATCGCCTCTTCATCCGTCACGACATAGATCTCGTCATAGATCTCCTTGTTCAGTATCGGCGGGATCAGACCGTCGCCGATGCCCATCTGCAAGTGCGTGCCGATGGTGCCACCCGCTAAGATCGCGGCGTTCTCAGGCTCGACCGCCCAGATCTCGATGTCGGGATACTGCGCCTTGAGCACCTCGCCGATACCGGTGATGGTGCCGCCGGTGCCGATGCCCGAGCAGAAGCCGTCGATATGGTCGGCGCACTGCTGCATGATCTCCAGCGCGGTATACTTCTTGTGCGCTCTGACGTTATTGATATTCTCGAACTGCTGGGGTACAAAGACGCGCGGATCTTTTTCCGCCATCTTCAACGCGGTCTTCAGACACTCGTCGATGCACGCGCCGATATCGCCCGCGTCATGGATCAGCTTGACCTTTGCGCCGTAGTGCTTGATCAGCTTGCGGCGTTCCTCACTGACGGAATCAGGCATGATGATGATCGTCTTGTAGCCCTTTACCGCGCCCACCAGCGCCAGTCCGATGCCCTGATTGCCCGAGGTCGGCTCGACGATGATACTGTCATATTTGAGCAGTCCCTTCTTCTCCGCGTGATTGATCATATTCAGCGCGGTGCGCGTTTTGATCGAACCGCCGACATTCAGCGCCTCAAACTTGACCAACACCTCGGCGCTGCCGGGCTGAGGCATACGATTCAGTCGGATCAGCGGGGTCTGTCCCACCGCCTCCAACACATTTCTGTAAATCATGCGATCACCTTCCACTTTCCCGATTCGTTTGAATCATCGATCGTTAATCTTTTTTATTATATATGATAGGATGAAAAAAGTCAAAAAAACATGACCGCTGTTACGCGGTCATGTACTGTTTTGCTATTTCAAATCAATGATTCCATGTAAAATCGTTGACGCTGGTGAGGAACTCATCCTCATAAACGCCCTCGCCGGAGTTGTTGGCAATGAATACATCCGTGGTGTCGATCAGCTCGTCACCGTTATACGCCTTGCAGGTGATGGTGGAACCGAGCGGCAGATTGACGGACAGGCTCTCAACGGGCTTGTTGATCACCTGATCGATGCCGGTCTTCTTGTTGTAATCTCCGTTTGCGAAATGGAAGCGATATGCCATGAAGAAGTTGTTGACGTCGGTCTCGAGGTGCGTATCCTTCGCGTCGATGTTGATGATGATCTTCTTCTCGACGTTGTCGATGATATCGATACCCTTCACGGTATAGCGATCGGGATCTTCCTTGGCAGCCTTGGCGAGCTCGTTGAACTCGTTCTGATGTACAACGACCATTCTGTAAACGACGGTGCCGGCAATACCGTTGCCGTTGCCGTCATACAGACCGTTGTCCCAGTTGACCGCGCACATACGGAAGGCGTACTCTTTACCAACGACGACTTCCTTCATCTCGCCGCCGTAATAAACGCTGCCGTCCGCAAAAGCGACCGCCATCTTCAAAGGAACATCAATCCTGATGCTCAGACCCTCAACGGGATCTTGAGCGGGAGCCTCGGTGGGATCCGCAGCAGGAGTGGGATCCGAGGCAGGAGCGGGATCCGAAGCGGGAACCGCGGGAATAAAGCTCTTATTGTAGCCGGTATGAAGCTCAAAGCCGTTCAAGCCGGTGAGACCGTTCAGGATAGAGGTGCCGCATACGTTGGCGTTGCTGCCCGTCAAATCCGTATCGGGAGCCAGAAGCGTACCGATCAATTCGGTAGTGGTCATTTCGAGCTTCGTCGCATTGACGACATTGATGATGATATTGCGGCTGTAATCTCTCAGATAATCC
>ONUI01000253.1 GCA_900320995.1 uncultured Eubacteriales bacterium | reverse complement strand
CATCGTCGCCGCGGCGGAATAATCCTGAAAGACACCGCTCTTCTCGGAGAACGCGGCGTTATTGATATTATGGGGCTCGATGCCCTCGAATTTGAAATATTCAGCGGCTGTGCAAAATTCTTCAAAAGAAATATCATGCCAACCTTTGGTGGAAAAGGAAAATTTCATCGGTTTTCACATACCTTTCAAATGATGTTAGCCTCCCCCTCGAGGGGAAGGTGTCACCGGACACGCGTTTCAAGGTGACGGATGAGGTGGAAACGTATCCACCTTATCCCGAATATTGGTATATCGAAGAGGTTTCCACCTCATCCGACCAATTTGCCAAATAAGGCAAATTGCCCACCTTCCCCTCAAGGGGAAGGCTATTACTCCTCTTCGTAGACGATCTTGTTGACGGCGCTGATGTACGCGCGGATGGACGCGCCGATGATATCGGTGGAGAGACCGGTACCGGAATAGATCCGTCCCGCGACTCGCAGACGAACCAGCGCGTTACCCATCGCTTCTTTCTCCTGCGTGACGGTCTGGATGGAGAAGTCATCCAGCTCAAAGCGTCTGCCGATGATCTGCTCGATCGCGTGGAACGCCGCGTCGATGGGACCGTCGCCGATGGCGATGCCCTGTACCGTCCTGCCCTCGCGGTTCAGCGAGATCTGGGCGGAGGAGCTGATACGGTTGCCGCTGTTGATGACATAGTTCTCGATGGTGTAGGTCTCGGGCACCTGCAAAGCGGAGGAGGCGACGATCGCGTCGAGCTCTTTAATGCCGACATTCTTCTTGCGGGCAATGCGGAGGAACTCCTCATAGACCTTTTGAATATCCTCGTCGGAGAGATCATAGCCGATCCTCTCGATGTTCTCGCGAACGGTATCGACCGTGTCGTTGAGCGACAGACGCACGCCGTCATCGATGATCTCACGGGCTGTCACCGTATGCGCCTTACCGCTGATGATCCACTCGATCTGGTCGATGGTACGGAGCAGCTCGGTGGTGCGGATATCGGAAGTGATACCGTAATTCTCACGGATATCCTTGATCAGCGAGCCGAACTCACGCAGCGGGGTCGCCTCGCCGCCGATAGAGGTCTTGACGCAGGCAGCGCCGTTCTTGACCGCTAAGATCGCCGCGGCAGTCGCCACGCCGTTTTTATTGTTGCATTTCACGCCGACTGGCACATCCACACCCTCGGTCACACGAACAACGAATGACGCGAAGTCATCGGGCAGCAGGATCGCCGCGTCATCACACAGGGTGATCGCGGTCGCGCCGGCATCCACCGCCGCTCTGACGGCTTCTTTGAGGAACGCTTCTTCGGCGCGGGTCGCGTCCACGGCGGTGAACTCAACGTCATCACAGACGGACTTCGCCTTCTCGACCAGCTTCGTTACATAAGCGCACATCTTGGGCTGTTTGATGTGCAGGGTGTATTCCATGATAGACGCGGTCATCGGCAGTTCCACACGGATACGCGGATGTGAAGCGGTAGACAAGGCGTCAGCCGCGCGGTCGATCGCGTCAACGGACGTCGTCGCCGCCACGGACAGGACACTGCCCTTCACAAAGGACGCCGCCGTGCGCACCAAAAGGCTGTCGGCTTTTGAGGCGCCGACCTCGGGCAGCTCTACGGCGTCGACGCCCAGCCGCTCTAATTTGCGCGCGATCTCAAGCTTCTGCTTGAAGGATAAAGTCGATTTTTCATCGGATAAGGTTGTTTCTGCAATCTTGATGTGATTCATAACAATTCCTCTTTTCATATGTTAATGAAGTCAATGCTAATCAATAACGTTATTATCAGCGGTAAATGTCCTCGCAGTAGCTCTCAGCCAATCATCGTTCGCGGGTCGAAACCCGCTCCGATTCTTGGGAGAGCCTTGCGTGGGAGTTGTTAGCCAAATCAATAGATTTGGACAACTCCTCAATAATAAAATCCCCGAGGTCATTGACCTCAGGGACGAAGTTACTTCGCGGTACCACCCTGCTTACCGTAATACTACGGTCACTCTAAGGCTCTGACAAGCCCTCTGCCATGATAACGGGACAATCCGTAGTCGGTTACTATTACTATCGATCGTCATTGCGAAGCCCTTTAGGGCTGTGGCAATCTCCACCGACAGCAGTTCACCGACTCTGCTCCGAAATGAGACTCGCTCCTGCTGTCCTGTTATCTCGCACCGACCGATAACTCTCTGAAAAGACGTTTGTAAAAGCGATAATTTCATCTGCGCATTTATGTGGTTATTCAGCTTTTAGTAATAT
>ONUI01000154.1 GCA_900320995.1 uncultured Eubacteriales bacterium | reverse complement strand
GCAATAATCCATCCTTATCAAATCTCATATTTGGTGAAAACAGAGTAAATGCCGATTGTCCGTTGACTTTCGGCATTTTGTTGATTATATTAAGTTGAGACAATGATTGTAGGGGAGGGTCTTGACCCTCCCGTTTGCCGTCAGGCAAATCTTTCTGTTTCGTCAATCTATTTTGAAAATCAATTATGATTTCCAATCGGGCGGGTCAAGACCCGCCCCTACAAAAATGGGGGATAACCAATGTCTAAAGTCAAAGCGTTTTTAAAACGCAAGAATATTGAGATCTCGTGGAAGCGCTACGGTATCGACGCGCTCGGCGCGATGGCACAGGGCTTGTTCTGCTCACTGCTGATCGGCACGATCATCAAGACCATCGGCGTGCTGTCGGGCTGGCAGTTCTTCACCGATATCGGCACCTACGCGATGGCGGTGTCGGGTCCCGCAATGGCGGTCGCCATCGGCTACGCGCTCAAGGCCGATCCCATGGTGCTGTTCTCGCTGGCGGCAGTCGGTTGGGCGGCAAACGCCGAGGGCGGCGCGGGCGGTCCGTTAGCGGTTTTGATCATCGCGATCATCGCCGCCGAATGCGGCAAGGCGGTCAGTAAGGAAACCAAGGTCGATATCCTTGTGACTCCTGCGGTAACGATCCTTGTCGGCGTGGCGCTGGCAAAGCTGATCGCGCCTCCGATCGGCACGGCGGCAAGCTGGTTCGGCTTGCTGATCGACTCGGCGACAAAGCTCCAGCCCTTCCTGATGGGCATCGTGGTATCCGTGTTGGTCGGCATCGCGCTGACCCTGCCGATCTCTTCGGCGGCGATCTGCTCGGTGCTCGCGCTCACGGGCCTTGCCGGCGGCGCTGCCGTGGCGGGCTGCTGCGCGCAGATGGTCGGCTTTGCGGTGATGTCCTTCAAGGAAAACCGCTGGGGCGGACTGGTCAGCCAAGGTCTTGGCACCTCGATGCTCCAGATGCCGAATATCATGAAGAATCCGCGTATCTGGATCGCGCCCATCGTGACCTCGGCGATCACGGGGCCGATCGCGACCTGTGTGTTCAAGCTCCAGATGAACGGCGCGCCGATCAACTCCGGCATGGGCACCTGCGGACTCTGCGGCCAGATCGGCGTGATCACCGGCTGGTTCAATCCGTCGGAAGAAGCGGTCGCCAAGGGCGCCGAGGCGATCGCGCCCGGCGCGATGGACTGGATCGGGCTGATCCTGATCTGCATCGTGCTCCCCGCCGTGATCACCCCGCTGATCAACCTGCTCCTGCGCAAGATCGGCTGGGTCAAGGACGGCGATTTGAAACTGGCATAAACAGAATAGACAGAATCAACAACATCCCGAGGGAGCTTTTCCCTCGGGATGTTGTTATCTATACCCAAATAATGTACATCGTAGGGGAGGGGCTTGCTCCTCCCGCATAATGGATTTATCTGTTCGTCAATTGATTTGAATCAGAAAAATAAAAAAATTATTGTTTTTCGTTAAAAACCTATTGACAAAAGAAAAAACCGTGCTATAATTCAGTTAACGTTAAACGTTAAATAATTTGTCGATTAAATCAATTTTTTGATGAAAAGGAGAAACTCATGGAAAATTCAATCAAGAAAAAGATCAATGTTTTCGGTAAGGTCGCCAAGATCATCACGATGATCATCATCGTATGCCTGCTCGTCGCGGAAGGCTTTATGCTGGTCGGCGGTATCATCGTTGCCTGTGTGCCGAAGGACAGCGTGACGGTCGACGGAGCCGGAACGATCGATGTTAATGTAAACACGGAGTATTTCGGCTTGAACGGCGAACAGTTCTACGTCAATACCGGCAGCGGACAGATTGCGCTCGGCGAAGTCAGCACCGGCAGTCTGGACGTCAAAAAAGAGAACGGCAATCTGAATGTCAACGGCGGTGTCAGGCAGGTTCACTTTGATCTGAATGACGGCATGATGATGATCGTATACGGAATGGTATATGTCGCGGCGCTCGTCGTGGCGCTGTTCTTCTTCCGCGCTTTGATGAAGCAGTTTATGGTGTGCGACAGTCCGTTCAGCGAGGAAGTCGTCAGGAAAATGCGCGCGTTCGCGATCGCTCTGATCCCCTGCATCGCGACCGTACAGCTCATGAAATCGGCGCTGTCCGCCAAGATGAACGGCTCCTTTCAGTTCGAGATCGACTTTATCTCCGTCGCGTTCGTCGTTATCATCTTCATTTTGACGATGATCTTCAAATACGGTACCGAGCTGCAAAAAGAGCATGACGAAACGGTGTAGGTGAAGATATGGGAAAAATAATTGTACGGCTTGACCGTGTGATGGCGGATCGAAAGATCGGATTGAACGAGCTCAGCGAACAAATCGGGATCTCCAACGTCAACCTCTCTAAGCTGAAAAACGGTCATATCAGTGCGATACGCTTTTCGACCTTGATCGCGATCTGTGAGGCGCTGCATTGCCAGCCCGGCGATCTGCTGGAATTCTCGGAAGAATAACGCGTTATCCGCGGAGGAAATATGAATCGTCATTGCGAACCTCATTTATGAGGTGTGGCAATCTCAACCGATTTAGTAAAAAAAGGACATCCCGAGGGAAAAGCTCCCCCGGGATGTCGTTTTATATACCCAAAAGTCAGGAATATCATGTGGTAGGTTTGATCAATGTTCTGCTGTAGGGGAGGGGCTTGCTCCTCCCGTTTACAGGACATTTGCTTTGTGTAAAGAGGATCATGATGCACGCATTCGGTACGTCGCAAGCGCCGTACCCTACAAAGTTACTTTATAACCCGAACTTCTCCTCAAACTCCGCCAGATTGTTGTTACAGTGGATGGGCTCGCCCACGGATCGGATCGCGGAGTCGATGTCCTTGAGCCCGTTGCCTGTGACGATGGATACGATGGTCGCGTCATGCGGGAGCTTGCCCTCACGGCTGAGCTTCATCAGACCCGCTGTGGCGGTCACACCCGCGGGTTCACCGAATACGCCCGCGTTCTTCGCCAGATATTTCTGCGCCGCGCGGATCTCGTCATCGGTAACATTGACGCAGATGCCGTCGCTGTCCTTAATGGCGTTGATCGCCTTATCCGGATTGCGCGGTACGCCCACAGCGATGGAATCCGCATAGGTGTTTTCCTCCTGCGGTCGCCATTCCTCACCGTTCATCACGGCGGTGTTGATCGGACAGCAGCCCTGCGCCTGCACGCTGATGATCCGCGGGATCCTGTCGATCAGCCCGACCATATACATATCGTACAGACCCTTGTACACGCCCGCGATCGTACAGCCGTCGCCGACCGATACCGCGACAAAGTCGGGCGCGTTGAATTTGAGCTGTTCGCATATCTCGTGCGCGACGGTTTTTTTGCCCTCGCTGAGATAGGGGTTGATCGCGGCGTTGCGGTTGTACCAGCCGTATTTGTCGATCGCTGCCTTACTCAGCTCAAAGGTCTCTTCATAACTGCCGTCCACGGCGGTCAGATTCGCGCCGAACATCATCAGCTGGGCGATCTTGCCCTTCGGCGCGCGGGATGGGACAAAGATATAGGTCTTGAGCCCCGCCTTAGCCGCGTTGCCCGCGAGAGATGAGGCGGCGTTGCCGGTGGAACTGCACGCGATGGTGTCATAGCCCGCCTCGATCGCCTTGGTCACCGCCATCGCGGAGGCGCGATCTTTGAGTGAAGCGGTGGGGTTGACGCCGTCATCCTTGATGTACAGCCGCTTGATTCCGAGATCGTCGGCGATCTTCTGCGCCTCATACAGCGGCGACATCCCGACCCGCAGTCCCGCGGGAACGGTACTTTCTTCGATCGGCAGCAGCTCGCGATAGCGCCACATGGTGGGTTCGTCACGGAGCGCCAGCACCTCTTTATTGAATCTGGTTTTGATAGATTCGTAGTCATAGATTATGTCGAGGATACCGCCGCACTCGCAGGTGGTGATATCCGCCGCGGGAGCGTATGTCCTCCCGCATTTGACGCATTTGCAATACTTGATGTGTTTCATAGGAACACCGAGTAGGGCGGGGGCTTGCTCCCGCCGAACCTTTCCTTATCAGCAATTTATAATGCGAAGCAAAACAACCTTTTCTGTCGCTGCGCGAACATCGACGAAATACCGTCGATGCGGCGGGAGCAAGCCCCCGCCCTACGGATTATAATAATGTCATACCACAGGGCGTTGAGCTCCTCGACGGTTCTGCCCTGCTGTTCGACCCATGTGTAGTATTTGAGGTTATGCACACGCTTGCGCTCCTTGTAGGTCAGCTCCAGCATATTGTCGTCCTTGAGGTTGAGGATGTGCAGGTGATGGTCGAGCTCCGCCTTGTGTGCGTCGTATTCGCCGTACATCTCCGCGAGCTCCTTGATACGACTCTGATACATATCGGCGGAGTCGGTCAGCACGGTACCGAGCACATCGTTCTCGGTGAACTCATAGTACTTCGCCATCTTGATACAGCACAGGAGATTCGCGATACCGGAGATACCCAAGAGGCTGAGCTGTTCGGCAAGCTCGCGTTCAACGCCGACGGATACCAGATAATCGATACCCTCGGGCGTGTTGAACAGTCGGAGCAGTCGTTGGCTGTCCTCGTCGTCGATATCAACCACCATGTCGGTGTTCTTTACGTTGTGGATCCACGGGATATGCTTGTCGCCGATGCCCTCGATGCGGTGACCGCCGAAGCCGTTGTCCAGAATGGTGGGGCACTGTAATGCCTCGCCGACGCCGAGCTTGAGGTTCGGGTACTGCTCCTTGAGGTAGTCGCCCGCGCTCATCGTGCCCGCGGAGCCGGAGGTGAAGCA
>ONUI01000012.1 GCA_900320995.1 uncultured Eubacteriales bacterium | reverse complement strand
TGAGCTTCACCAAATACGCGATATAGCACTGGATCGTCGTCGCGTCGACAACATCGAGTACACCGCTGCTGTCAGCGTCGCCCATCACGTTATTGATCATATGACCAGAAAGAGCGGTTTCCGCCTCAGAATCCTGTTCACAGCACACAACGGCATTGCTGCAGCCGCTGAGTGCCGAAGCGCTGATATCGGTTGTTTTGGGCGAGATAGAAATGCCCTCCAGAGCGGTACAGCCGTCAAAAGCGTTATCATAGAGCTGAGCTACGCCGTCTGACAGCAGCACATAGCGCATCGCGTCACAGCCCTTGAACGCGTTATAGGAAACGGTAAGATGATCGCCGCGAAGAACGGCGTTGTTGATTGCGCTGTCACCGTTGAACGCGAGCTGACCGATATAGGATAAGCTCTCAGGGGTCTTGAACTGAGCAAGGCTCTTGCAGCCTCTGAACGCACCGTCGCCGATGGTCACCAGACCCTCGGAATTCTGAACGGTTTCCAAACCGGTACAGTCGGCAAAAGCGTATGCGTCGATCGCGTAGACACTTTCGGGGATCGTAACGGATCTAAGCTTGGAGCTGACAAAAGCATGTGAGGCGATCCGCTTGATCGTGTCGGGGAGCTCGATCTCGGTATCCGATCCCTGATAACGCAGCAACACGCCGTCGCCGGCGACAGCATATTCACCCGCGTTCTTCAGGTACGGCGTACCATCGAACGCATAGGCGCCGACCGCGCTGAGCGTTGAAGGAAGGTTCACGGATTCGAGCTTGGAACAGCCGTAAAACGCGCCCGTCCCGATATTGGTCAAGCCATCATACGCGGTGAAAGACTTGAGATATTCACAGCGCGCGAAAGCGTAAGAAGCGACCGATGTACAACGAGAAGGGATCGTAACGCCCTCAGAGGTACCGTTATACCAGAGCAGTACACTGCCGAGCATCACATATTTATCGCCGGAGTTATCCAGATAAGGCGTGCCGTAAAAGGCAAGATCACCGACCTCGGTGATGTTGTCGCCCTGCGTTACGCTATATAAAGAGGAACAGCCATAGAAAGCCCTGTCCCCAATCACACGAACCGTGTCATTCAGCCTGACACTCTGCACCTTGGTATTATCGGCGAACGCCTCGTTTCCGATCGCGGTAATGTGAGCGGGGATGGTCACGTCAGCGTCACTGCCGTTGTATTTGATCAGCACGCCGGACCGGACGTCAAAATCCTCGTGCGCCGCATGCACCGGAAAAGTAAAAAAGGAAGTAAACAGCATCATACAAACCATGATACAACACCACAGCTTTTTCATGCTATCATCCTCCTTTCAAATAATCAATATGATCAATCGGTCTTACTGGTGATATCCAGAATCAATTTATCGATATCATCCAGACGTTCTTCATAATTCTTGGGTCTGTCGTCATTCTCGGGTTCTTCCTGGACTTCGGTCAAATAGTTTTCGACGTCATTATTTGTTTCTTCATTGACCTCGGGATTATCATCGACCTGGTCCTTGTTCTCATAGAGAAAATCCTCTGTATCGCGGTTTTCAAGGTAGGATGTATCCTCGACACTGTCGTTCTCATCCTCGCCGGTGTTGCTGGCGATAAAGCCCTCGACTTTCTCAGCGGCAACATTAACGACCGGAGTCTCTTCCTCCTCGATCAGTGTAATCTCCTCTTTACTGCGAACGAATCTGGTTATTTCAATCAGCACGAATAAAATATACAGACCGAAGAGCAGCATCTCGAGCGGCTGCGCGTTTCTGAGGATAAACTCGGAATCGAATCGAAAGACCAGGTGATATATTCCGTATGGGATCATCGCCGCAACGGCAGGCAATCCGAAAACAAAGCAGGATTTCAACGCGTTTTTGGTCTTGATCAGCGACAATACGACAGCGTAATTGAAGAAGAACAATGTGGCGAAAACATAGCAGATCAAAGAACTGACATCCGCTAAGCGGATCGAGATGGTCGTAAACTGTACAAAGCTGAGGATCATCCTCACACCGCAGAAGATCGCGGGGATCACGTTGATCAAGGATAAGCTCTTTCCTTCCTTATAACGGAAAGAATGATTCAGTCCGAGGACGATGAATACCACGGCGGACAACAGCGATAACACCGCGCCGAGGATCTCTAATACGGAGATCTTGCCCGAGCTGAACACCTGAAAAATGGTGAAGCCGCCGTCAGCCGCCAACAGCAGTGACAGCAGGATGCCGATCAAACCCGCGGGGAAATTCTTATGCGGCAGATAATACTGCGCGATTTGTTTATCCAAGACGGCAAACAGTAAAGTGAACAAAAAGATCAGTGCGCAGGCGCCGAGATAACAATAATCCAACTGCAGCGCACTCAATCCCAGCAGACCTCCGTCCGGCATAAAACCCTGTGCGAGTTTCAGAAAACCTGCCGCCAAAAAGAGCGGTACAAACGGGATCCAGGCAAGTTTGATTTTCATAAACATACTCCTTATAACAAACCATACCGCGTCAACGAGCAACGTTATCAGCGATACAAGTCAGTAATCTTCGATAAAAGCTATTACGGCTACCATATATTGTATATGAAGGATCGGGCACTGTCAAGTTAAGGTTTTGTAAATTATACCGATCGCGTTATAGCCATAACAAAAGACCGGCGCGTTCGAGCGCCGATCTTCTTACTTGATTTTTGTTTTCTTATGATCGCGTTTACGCTTCTTCGCGTAAGAGGAAGAAACCGAAACATAGATGATGAAGAGGATGACGACCAGTCCGACCGCGATCAAAAACCACGGTGAGGTCAACACACCTCTGATCGCGTCAGTCGTATACAGGATCGGGCTGACGCCGACGTCATCGTTCGAAACCAGATTGATCTGTGTGAACGGTTCATTCTTATAATAGACAGTGGCGGTGGTGATGATATCGCCCTTTTTGATCGGAGCACTGACGGGATCGGTGCTGTCAGGCGTGATCTTGACATCGCCTTCCGAATAGCCCTGCGGCAGGATGACATTACAGTCGGTCTGCGGCACCAGAAGAATGCTCTTGGTATCCCACGCATGATCAATCTTTTGCTCACAAACAGGCGTATCCTTAGTCACCGGCGTCACAAAGGACAGGTTCAAAAACGCCCAGCGAAACATATTGGCGGCCTCCAACATACAGTACTGCTCGTTCTCTTCCTTTTTCTCGTCATACGGAGCGTGCAGTCCGATACACATATAGGAATAGCCGTCGTATACGGCGGTAGATACCATACAGCGTCCCGCTTGAGTCGAGGTCGCGTTCTTGACGCCGGTCGCGTAGACATAGTAATAATCACCGCCGCGTGCCGGATCGATCAGCCAGTTGCTCGTGATGAACGGTACGTCATCATTCTCTTTGGCGTAATAGGTCGTCGTATTGCAGATCTTGGAAAACAGCGGCAGTCCCATCGCGTATCGGGTAATCTTATACAGATCGCGCGCCGTCGTGTAATGGTTCTCATCATGAGTACCGAACGGATTGGTAAAATGGGTATCGGAGCATTTTAGCTCCTCCGCCTTTGTATTCATTTTATCGACAAAGGTCTGGATATTGCCCTCACCGATGTGATCCGCCAGCACCATCGCGGCGTCATCGCCGGTGGGAAGCATCAAGGCGTATAACAGGTTCTCCACCGTCAGTGAATCACCGACATACCAGTCGACGCCGGTACAGGACATGCCCTGATTCAGCACACTGTCGATGCAGGTCTGTTTGATCGGGATCTTGGTATCAAAGTCATCAAAAAACTCCGCCGCGACGATATAGGTCATGATCTTGGTCAGAGAGGAAGGATAGCGCTTTGTGTCCGCCTCTTTGGCATAGACCTCCATATCGGTATCCAGATTGATCATCAGCAGCGAATCGGAATATTGCTCAACGTCACAGTCAAAGCTGAGCGCTCCCGCCGGCGCCGAAAAAGCGCAGGTAAAGAGAACGATCAGCGCGAACATGACGCAGATCCAACGAAATGTACGTTTCATCCTTTATTCCTCCATAGCAGTTCCGGCAGTCGCTGCGGTGGGTGTTTCCGAAGAAGGTACAGCAGGAACAGCCGGCTCTGTCGGAAATTCCTTCGCCAGCACCTCGCGGTGAGGCGTCATACGGCGATAAACATAGCCGGTGAATCTTCCGAAATCGGACAGCATTCCCAAGCCCTCATCGGTATTAGCGGACAAGGCGATATCCTCGATCTCTTCTCCCTCGTAATACAGTTTGGCGCTGCCGAGTGTTTGTCCGGCGAGGAAAGGTGTTTTGATGGTTTTGGGAATATCGAACTGATACGTCAGCTTCGCTTCGTCATATGCGTTGGGCAGGGTCTTGAACGCGGAATTGTAGGGATGTAAGCCTACCTGATAGTCACCCCAGTCGGCAGTGACCGTCACATCGGACAAAACATCCTCCTCATTGAAGATCTTATGATCGGAAAGATTCAAATACGCCCATGAAGTCAGCTTGCGTGCGTCGGCATAAACATTCCGCTCACTCTGATGCAGTCCGAGCAATCCGACAAAGAGGTAGGTCTTGCCGCGGTAAGTGGTAGTGGCAACGAGCTCCTCATAGGTGTCTTCGGTAAAAGAATACATCGCGTCATTGGTATAGCGGAAGTAATACGGGCTGTCGGAATTCAAGATCGACGCTTCGGCAGTGACAGTATAATCCTCGCCCAAGCCCGCCGGCGTATAAGCTTTGTTCTTCATCACGGCGCGGAAGAAATCATTCCTTCGCACCTCCTGATAGAGCAGATAAGTATCGCGACAGGTCGTATGCTGCGCGCTGGTATTATTGAATCCGGGGCTGACATATGCCGTGCTCTTCATTCCGAGAGCGGTAACACGCGCGTTCATCGCGGCGACAAACGCCTCTCTGTCGTTGTTGGCGGACAGATCAGCCAGCGCATAGGCGGCGTCGCTGCCGGAGGTCAACAGCATGATCGCTGTCAAATCCTTTGCGGTCAGGGTCTGACCGACAAATTTATCCAGACACCCGTCGGAATACGGCAGCGCGTTGATGAAGGTCTGATCCACATTGAAGGTCGCCGCATTAAGATCGGGGATCATTTCATTGGAAAGCAGGAATGTCATCAGCTCAGCAAGCGACCCCGCATACCAGTTGGTATCGGGCTTTTGAGAGAAAACGACCGTATCGGTATCGAGGTTCACCAAAAAAAGATCGGAGGTAGATGTTTCTACCGTGGTTTCAAACGATGAAGCCGGGATGATAAAGCTGCTGACAAATATTGCAAAAATCAATATGACTGATATGAAAAATTTTACTCTTTTATTCATAGCATTTCCTTAAAACATATGTTATAATTACTTATAAGAAACAAAAAATTCTCGTATACATATCTATTTTACACTATTTACGGGATGATATCAATCACAAATTTCATAAATTTACAAAGTTTTTGGGGGAACATTTTGATATACATTACTGGAGATACTCACGGAGATATCAATGTATTTAACGAAAGGCGCCTCGGTCATCTGAAAAAAGGCGATAGCCTGATCATCACAGGCGACTTCGGATTTATCTGGGATAATTCTAAAGAAGAAATTAAAAACCTGAAAAGGCTCGCAAAAAAGAAGTTTGATATCCTCTTTGTCGAGGGCGCTCACGAGAATTTTGAACGTCTCAAGGAATTTGAAGAGGTACCGTTCCATGAGGGCACCGCGCGAAAGATCGCCGATAATATCTATTGTCTGAACCGCGGCGAATTATACCTGATCGAGGGGTATAAGATCTTCACACTCGGCGGAGGCTTACCGCCTGAGATGGATGAGGCGGAATCTTCTCCCTCACTGCCGACCGATGAAGAACTGGAATACGCTATCGTCAATATCGAAGAGCAGCGGCACCGTCTCGACGTCATCATCACCCATGAGGCGCCCGCCTCCGTCAAGCGGATGATCAACCGCAATGCTTCGATCAACGATCTCAACATTTTCCTCGATACCGTCATGCACAACACGCTGTTTCAAAAGTGGTATTTCGGCAGTCTGCATGTGGACAGACAGCTTAGCAATCAACTGATCTGTGTCTTTGAGGATGTACACAAAATCGGATAATCAAGTCAAAAAACGGCGGGAGCAATTCCCGCCCTGCAAAAGCGTCCGCAGCTCACTAACGAGTTGCGGACGCTTTTTATCAATTCATCGTGTTTTCGGTTTCGGCAAAAAGACGGCGCATTTTGGCACGAAGCGCCCGAAGCGATCCATCGCTCAGATCGAGCGAGAAGCGCAATAATGTCTCCGCCGCTTCCTGGCTTTGCGCCAAGGTCTCGGTATCGGAGAAGTCGGCAATATCCAACTGCGGCAAGCCATGCTGGCGGTTGCCGAAGAAATCGCCGGGTCCGCGGAGCTTTAAGTCCATATCGGCGATCTCGAAGCCGTTGTTGGTGCGGCACATCACGCCTAAGCGCTGTTCTGTGTTCTCTCCTTTGTTGTCAGACACAAGGATACAATAGCTCTTATACTGCCCTCTGCCGACGCGTCCGCGCAGCTGATGGAGGGTGGACAAGCCGAATCGATCGGCGTTTTCGATCATCATCACGGTGGCGTTCTTCACATCGACGCCGACCTCGACCACGGTCGTAGAGACCAAAATCGAAATCTCGTTTGCCGCAAACTGCGCCATGACCTTTTCCTTATCCTTCGGCTTCATCTTGCCGTGCAGGATACCAACGGAGATATCGCGAAAAGGCCCGAGCATGAGCTCAGCGGCGTAATCGGTCGCGTTTTGCAGCTCAGCTACTCCCTCGCTTTCTTCGACCAAAGGGCAAACGATATAACACTGTCTGCCCTCTTCAACCTGCTTTTTGAGGAAGCCCAAGGCGCGGTCGCGTTTATCGGTGCGAATGAAGAAGGTATCCACCTCGGTGCGTCCGGGCGGCAATTCATCGATGACGGTGATATCCAGATCGCCGTAGATGATCAGTCCGAGGGTACGCGGGATCGGAGTCGCCGACAGTACGAGCACGTGAGGATGCTCGCCTTTTGAAGCAAGTCGGGCTCGCTGAGCGACGCCGAAACGATGCTGTTCATCGGTGATCGCGCATCCAAGCCGACAGAACGCGGTACTCTCGCTCACCAGCGCATGGGTACCGATCACGATATCGCTCTCACCGCTCTCGATACGCTCGCGGGTCTTTCTTTTCTCGGCGGCAGTCATGGAGCCTGTCAACAGCTCCACACGGACGTCTGTATCGGCAAACATCGCGGAAAACGTCTCAAAGTGCTGTTGCGCCAAAATCTCTGTCGGCGCCATAAACGCTGCCTGAAAGCCGTTTTTGACGGTGTGATAACAAACGGCGGCACATACGGCGGTCTTGCCCGAGCCGACGTCGCCCTGGATCAGACGGTTCATCGGAGAGGGCTTATCGCGCATATCGGCGACGCAGTCGCTGATGGCACGTTTCTGCGCGTTGGTAAGCTCATATGGTAATGTCTGAATGAACTCAGCAGTATGATCCTCTAACAGATGAACCGCCGTCTGCTCGTGCGACTGTGATTTCATCATACGCATACCGAGATTGAGCACCAGCAATTCTTCAAAGATCAGGCGGTGACGCGCCTTTTCCATCGCGTTCAGATCTGTCGGAAAATGAACATTGTTCAAAGCGTATGACAACTCGCAAAGATCATAACGCTTGCGAATATCATCCGGCAGCGGATCGTGGATCGTCTGCGGCAGCATGGACAGCGCTTCCTTAGCGGCGCGGATCATCATATGATTGTTCAGCCCGGCGGTCAGATGATAAACGGGCGTGATCGTATCGCCCTCGGTCACCTTACAGAATTCGGGCGATACCATCTGGTAGCCGTACTTATCATAGGCAACCTTACCCATAAACAGGTAGGTCTCACCGTAGCGCAGCATAGACGAGATATACTTATTATTGAAGAATACAAGGTTCAGATACCCTGTATCGTCGCTGATACTCAGCTTCGCCATCGTGCGGCCGCCGGAGATACGGATCGTATTCACGGGCGTCATGACCTTTCCGCGCACCACGCACTTTTCCTCCGGCTGAACATCGCCGATATCGGTGGTATCAGACCAATTTTCGTAGGAGCGAGGATAATAGGAGATCATGTCGCCGACGGTCTCGATGCCGAGCTTGCGGAACAAAGCGGCGCGCTTCTCCCCTATGCCGCTCAGTTTTGTGATCGGAACCTCGTATAAAGACATAGCGCACCACCCTTCAATTAATTAGGAATGAGGAGTTAGGAATTTACTTTACGGAAACCATATCTGTTATTCACCACTCTCAGCTAATTATACTATTATCGAACATATATGTCAATTGTAAATTGTTGTTTTACTTGCGGCTGTATAAGGTTTTAGACCGATCTGCCCGGTAGAGTTTATCGTTAAGCTTCGTATTAATCGGTTGAGATTGCCACAGCCCTTGATACGTGTCAAGGGCTTCGCAATGACTATTTTAAAAAAAGGCTGCTCCCGAAGGAACAGCCTTGATTATTTATTGAGGTTGCCGCATACGCTTTCATGAGTATGATGAACTCATCATAGAGTCAGATAAAGACGCGCGTGTTATTCTACACTGAAGATGTAGTAGTAGACGGGCTGGTCACCCTTAATGTAGGTGATGTCAACCTGATCGGCAAACTTGTTCTCGAGCATTTCGACCGCGGAAGCAGCCTCTTCCTCAGAGACGCCCTCGCCGGAGATCAGGGTCACAAAGGACATCTCCTTGTTGATCATGGACTTAGCGAGCTTGTACAGCGCTTTGTTCGGAGAAGAAGAAGTAACGGTGAGCTTGCCGTTATCCAGACCGATGATGTCGCCCTCTTTGATCCTTCTGGCGCCGAACTCGGAGTCACGCGCCGCAAAGGTGATCTGACCGGTAGATACGTTCTTAGCCGCCTGCAGCATATTATCAACGTTGGTCTCAGCGTCGGAATCGGGATCGAATACCAGCATAGCGGAAAGGCCCTGCGGGATGGTACGGGTCGGAACGATGATGACCGTTCTGTCCTCGACGATCGCGGCAGTCTGCTGAGCCGCCATGATGATGTTCTTGTTGTTCGGGAGAACGAAGATGCACTTGGCGGGAGTCGCCATAACAGCCGCGTAAATATCCTCGGTAGAGGGGTTCATGCTCTGTCCGCCGGAAACGACGTTCTGGCAGCCAAGCTCATTGAAGAGATTGCTCAGACCCTCGCCTGCCGCTACAGCGACAAAGCCGTATTCCTCGGTAGGCTCGGCGACGACGAGTTCTGCCTTCTTCTCAGACTTTTCTTTCGCCTTCTCCTGCTCTTCCTTCGCTTTTCTGTGCTGCTCCTTCATATTCTCGATCTTGACGGTAAGGAGCTGACCGTATTCAAGACCGTGCTGGAGCGCGTCGCCGGGAGTCTCGGTATGTACATGAACCTTGATGATCTCGTCATCCGCTACCATGACGATGCTGTCGCCGATGGTCTCGAGATACAGACGAAGGTCGTTGGGCTCTTTTTCACACTCTTCGTTACGACCGACGATGAACTCGGTGCAGTAGGTGAAGTTGATGACCTGGTCAAACTCAGCCGCGGCGGAACGGAAGAAGTCGTCCTCGTTTTCCTTCTCGTACTCTTCTTCCTTCATCTCGACAACTACGCCGTCGCGCAGAACAGAGAGCATACCCTCGAAGATAGTCAGGATACCCTTACCGCCCGCGTCAACAACGCCGGCCTTCTTCAGAACAGGGAGCAAGGTGGGAGTCAGATCGAGTGCTTCCAGAGAAGCGTCACAGACGATCTCCCACAGTACGGCGGGATCCTCTTCAGAATCCAGCGCCTCAAGACCTGCCTCATAACCCATACGGGCTACGGTGAGGATGGTACCCTCGGTGGGCTTGGTGACCGCGTTGTAAGCAGCCTCAACGCCCAGACCCAGCGCGTGGATCAAATCGGCGCCGGAAGCCTCAGCCTTGCCCTCCAGACCCTTGGAGATACCTCTGAACAGCAGAGAGGTGATAACGCCGGAGTTGCCGCGAGCGCCGCGCAGCATGGCGGAAGCGGTCATGTTCGCAACTTCGGATACATCGGCAGGCTCAGCGTCCTTGAGCGCCTCGGCAGCCGCCGTGATCGTCATCGACATATTGGTACCTGTATCGCCGTCGGGTACAGGGAAAATATTGAGGTCATTGATTCTCGCCTTGATGGACGAAATATTATTTGCACCTGAAATAATCGCTTGTTTTAGAGTTTCACCGTTAATCAACGTAAACACATCCTTTTTCCGTACATCGTCAGCGCGCGTGATCGGCACGCCGAAGATGACAAAATACTATTTGTTACAAACTTGTATTATTATACACTAAAAAGCCTCAAGAAGCAAGCATTTTGTATACAAAAAAAGAAAAGAAAAATAGAATTATATTAGTTCATATGACTGAGCGGCAGTACATTTTCCGGAGTTTCGATCGATATCGAATACCGCGCAGTTGAGCTTGCAGTCACCCCGCGCCAGATCAAAGCGTTCGGGAAGCTGTGTGGTAAACCGCCTGAGGATGATCTCCTTCTTCACACCCAAAATACTGTCGATCACGCCCGTCATGCCGACGTCGGTGATATAGCCCGTACCCTCGGGCAGCACCTGCGCGTCACCTGTCAGCACATGGGTATGCGTGCCGAATACCGCGGACACCCTGCCGTCCAGATAGAAGCCCATCGCGCGTTTTTCGGACGTCGCCTCGGCATGGAAATCCACGAGAATGATCTTCGCGTCAAGCTCTTTGAGGATCTGATCCGCGCGGATAAAGGGATTGTCGAGGTTCGCGTCCATGAACTGCTGTCCCATCAGGTTGATGATGCCGATGGAGGTAAAGCCCATATCGACCACTGCCCAGCCGCATCCGGGGGTGGCTGAGGTCGGATAATTGGCGGGTCGGATGATGTGCGGGTGCTCATCCAGATAGGGATAGACCTCCTTGCGGCGGAAGCTGTGATTGCCCAGTGTGATGAAATCCACGCCCGAGGTGAACAAATGCTCGGCGGAACGCGGCGTGATACCGTTGCCGTCGGCGGAATTCTCACCGTTGCATATCACAAAATCGATTTGCTGTTGTTGCTTGAATCGCGGCAGACGCTGACGCAGGAATTCGCATCCTACAGAGCCGACAACGTCGCCGATACACATAATACGCATAGAATCATCTTTCTATATTTGAGATAGGTGAAGTATATCACAAAAGCGAAAAAAAGACAAGACAAAAACGGCACACCGAAAAGCTCCTCATCTCCTCACTCCTAACTCCTAACTCCTCACTGTTTGTTCTCAGTCGGAGCGACATACGGTGTAAGATCGGTGTTTTCATCCGTACCGATTGGTTCGGTGTAGGCGATATCCTCCACACAGGTGTAGATTGCGTACAGCGTATACACACCGCCGATATGCTCCATGTGATATTCCCGGGACTCGATCACGCAATTCTGCAAAGCAAAGGCTTCATATAATTGCGCTTCTCGATTTAATAATTCTTCTGCGGAATTATCGTCAAGGATGATCTCCTCCTCCGACAAGGCGCTGACATGATCTGTCACCACGCCGATCGGCAGGGTGATCCCCAGCGGAGCGGGATTCTCTGTCGTCGTATTCGACACGGCGTTGGGAGAATCGACCGCGCCGACACGATACGGCAAACGCAATCCGAGAAACTCCAGCTCCCGGCGTTCGGCTTCCTCAGCGTTCGGTCGCAGCATCTTCATCTGTTCCTTCATCGAATAGCTCGCCTGTCTGACGGTACGCGCCATCACACGCGCGTCGGCATGAACCAGTCGGTGGGTGCCCCTCTCATCCGTGCGGATGCCGCTGACAATGAGCTGTCCCTCGATCACACCGGAGCCTTCCATCACCACGGTTTCACCCTCCGCGGCTTCGATCCGCACGATCACGCCGTCCGACCTCGCCTTGACGTTGCAGGGAGAATAGACGTCGTCCACCTCGGGCGGTACAGCCTCCTCCTTGATCTCGACAGAGGCATAGGAGCCGGTCACGTTCACCGCCATCCAACCGATCTCATGCCGTTCGATCATCACATCGCGTGCCAGCCTTTGATAATCCAATGAGGGTTTGAACGCGCCGATATACAGCCCATGATCGCGCAATACGTCGTTCATTTCCGAACGGCTGACGGTTTGAAGCCCCGTGATATCAACGCTCCAGATAAACAGCGACATCACGAAGATCGACAGGACAAACGCGCACGCTCCGATCAAAATACCGACGCGCTCCCGATAACGGTACAGCAATGTCGGCAACCCTCTTTTTTGCGTGACCTTTAATCGCACGCCCGCGCCGCGCGCCAAAGGTCTGATCCTGCGGTAATCGGAGCGGTACATACAGGCGGTAAAGCGATCATCCGAGCGACGCACCTTCCACAGGCGCACCCTGTGCCGTGAGGTGATGTTGATGAAGCGTTCGGGATATTTGCCGCTGACGGAGAATTCGACCCATCCGCGCAGCATACGCAGTAAATCCAACAGCATAGGCTACACCGTAAAGCTCAGGCTCATAATGAAGCCGTCGATGATCAGCGCGGAGTCCGAGATACAGCGCAGATCCAGCTCACGACCCGCGACATTCACGATCATGCCGCCGGTATTGACCCGCACGGAATCGGCAGAATATGACAGCACGCCCTTGCTGCCCTCGATCAACAGCTCACGGTTACCGCTGAGCTCGATACACGGCGCGTTCAGCGTGGATAAAAACGAGGATTTTCGTTTTGTTTCTTTTGAATGTTCTTTCATGTTATCACCGATTCATTTTATGACGGCGATCACATATATATTATCGGTGAGTGAAATGAAGGACAAAAAATTATTCCGATACAGAAAAATAATCACCTTGGTGCTGATCGTGGTCGGCTGTTATCTCTGCCTGCGCTATTCGCAAGTATGCGCAGACGGGATCAAAAAAGGGATCCTGTTCTGCATCGAGGTATTGGTACCGTCGCTGTATGTGTTCATGACGTTATCATCGGCGGTGATCCGCAGCGGTATTGCCGTGTCGATCACAAGACCGCTTGGCAAGCTGTCTCAATTTCTGTTCCGACTGCCGCCGTCGGGGTTGGCGGTCATCCTGCTGAGTATTCTGGGCGGTTATCCTGTAGGCGCGCGATGTGCCGCGATGCTGTATGAGCAAGGCGGTATCAGCCGATCGGACGCGGAAAAGGCAGCCGATATCGCGGTATGCGCGGGACCGGGCTTTTTGATCAATTATGTCGGGATCGCATTGCTGGGCAACCGTCAGGCTGGCATTCTCCTGCTGTGTGCCGAGGTCACCGGTGTGCTTGTCACAGGGGTGATCGTCGGGAGAACGATGCGCTCCGCTCCCCTGCCCCATCCGCGATCGGCCAACGCGCTTGTGTCACATAATCTGCTGATCGATTCCGTCACCGACGCATCCCGCGCGACCTTGCGGATGTGCGGGATGGTTGTAATCTGCACGGCGATGATCGCGGTGATCGGAGAGATCTCGCCCGATGAAAGGACCACGGATATCGCGTCCGCGTTGATTGAGATCACCGAGGGCTGCCACAGATTATGCGGACATTATCCGCTGTACATGATCGCGTTCTTCATCGGCTTCGGCGGGATCTCGGTACATTTACAGGCGTTCGCGGGGATGGATGGATTGCCTGTCAACAAAGGATTATTTTTCCTATATAGAATCATTCAAGGAATAATCACCGCCGCCGCGGCATATAGTTATCTTATGATTTTTCCGGTGGAGCAAGGGGTGTTCAGCTCGACAGACGCGCGGTTGACGGTCGCCAAATCCGCTACGCTGGCGGGATCGTCGGCATTGGTGATGTGCTCCGTCTGTTTCATCGGGTCGGTACATCGGCGGCGGAGTGGTTTAGAACAAGGTCACACTTAGTATAATTCGGTTGAGATTGCCACGGGGCTGACACGCGTGTCGAGCCCCTCACAATGACTATTTTGATGGAGGTAACATATGTGCGGAATCGCAGGCTGGCTGGATCACACAGCCGATCTTAAAGAAAGAACGGATGAATTACAAAAGATGTCGGAGAGTCTGAAACGGCGGGGACCCGATGAACACGGCGAGTACATCCGCCGTCACGCGGCACTGCTGCATCGTCGGCTGAGCGTCATCGACCCCGAGAACGGTCAACAGCCGATGAGCACCCTGTATGAGGGTGAGAAGTACACCATCGTCTACAACGGCGAGCTGTACAATACCGCTGAATTGCGGGAGGAGCTGAAAGCCGCGGGCTTCGGATTCGGCACGCGCAGCGACACAGAGGTACTGCTCAAGGCGTACTGCTACTATAAAGAAGCGTGCGCCGAAAAGCTCAACGGGATCTTCGCCTTCGCGGTATATGAGGAGAACGCGGGCAGGCTCTTTCTCTGTCGTGACAGAGTCGGCGTCAAACCGCTGTTTTATCACACCTATCCCGATGGGATCGTGTTCGGCTCCGAGATCAAGGCGATCTTTCACAGCGGGATGATCGCGCCGCGTGTAGATGAAGAAGGGCTTTATGAGCTGTTCTTCCTCGGTCCCGCGAGAACACCGGGCAACGGTATCTTCAAGGGGATCAGCGAGCTTCTGCCGGGCGAATACGCGGTATATGAGAACGGAAAGCTGCAAAGGCGCCGCTACTATCGGCTCACGGCGCATCCGCACGAGGATAATGAAGCGCAGACGATAGAACGGGTACGGTATCTCCTGACGGACGCGATCGAGCGGCAGTTGGTGTCCGACGTCCCCATGTGTTTCTTTTTATCGGGCGGGCTGGATTCCGGCATCATCTGTCAGACAGCGTCAAATTATTATAACAGGCAGTCGGATCTGCTTCCGACGTCAACACGCCCTCTCGGTGAGCGGTACGCAATCCATACCTATTCCGTCGAGTATGCGGATAATCGAAGGTACTTTACCAAAACGCTGTTTCAGCCGAACGCCGACTTTGAGTATATCGACAAGATGGTGCAGAGTACGGAATCACATCATCATGAGATCATTCTCGATAACAAAGATGTGCTCGAAGCGCTGGTACCGTCAGTTATAGCACATGATCTGCCCGGATATGTCGACATCGACTCTTCCCTGCTGCTCTTCTGTAAAGAGATCAAGAAGGATTTTACCGTCGCGTTATCAGGCGAATGTGCCGACGAGCTGTTCGGCGGTTATCCGTGGTATCATAATCACGACATATTATTTGAGGACTGCTTTCCGTGGTCGAGGGAGCAGGATATCCGACGCTATATCTTGAAGGACGGCGTTCTGCCCAAGGGTGAGAGCTATGTGCGCGAGCGGTATCTCGACACGATCCGCGCGGTAGAAAGTATGCCAAGGGACAGCAAGATCGACAAGCGGATGCGCGAGATGTTTGCCCTCAACTACTACTGGTTCATGCAATGCCTGCTTGAGCGCAAGGATCGCTGTTCGATGTACTCCGGACTGGAGGTCAGGGTGCCGTTCTGCGATGCTCGGCTGATCGACTACGCCTACAATATGCCGTGGCAGCTAAAGGCATACGGCGGCAGAGAGAAAGGGATCATCCGCAAGGCGTTTGAGGAATTTTTGCCGCGGGAGATCGTCTATCGCAAGAAGAGCCCTTATCCCAAGACGCATAACCCGATCTATCAAAAATTGTGTGCCGAAAAGGTAAACAGGATATTGAGTGATCCGACAAGGCGTATCAATGAACTGATCGACGCCGACCATGTCCGCGAGATCATGGAGCACCCCGAAAAGGTCACCTCACCGTGGTACGGACAGCTGATGAAGGCGCCGCAGATACTGGCGTATCTGATCGAGGTCGACTACTGGCTCGAGGAATATCATGTGAGGATCGAAGTGTGAGTGGATGAATATGATTATGACAACATAGGATATCCGGCACGTTACCGTTGTCCTTTGTAGGGGAGGGGCTTGTTGCTCTGCCGCAGACGGCACCCCTCTGCCCTTCGGGCACCTCCCCAGCGGGGAGACACCTCCCAAAACGTTTCTGATGAAATACAGATTTGTGCGAAGCAAATGATTCTACTCCTCAACAGAAGCTTAATATGATCAAAGGTTATACCGCGGGAGGAGCAAGCCCCTCCCCTACAAATCCTTTGAAACGTTAATCATGTGAAGGAGCAAACCTCCCCTACGGATTCACCCCTATATCGCATCCAATCATTACAGCACTGTAATATTCTCGGAAAAATCGCACGATTTCAAAGAAATATCATAGAATGTTAATAGATTAGTCATTTTTTGTTCTAATCAGCGACACAAACGGTTGTTATGATAAGGTCAACATCAAATGACGAAAGGAAGTGGCGGAATGAAAGGCGAAAGCTACAAGAATGTCAACGCGTATTTTGCGGGGACAAAAGCGCGCAATACAACGATCAAGGCACTGCATGACGTTCTGCCGCTGATCATGTATATCTTCTATCCGATCCAGCTGGCGGCCTTAGCGGTCAACGAGGGATTCGGCAGTGTATTGTTCCTGAAATTCATGCTCATCCCCTTATGCACGCTGATCCTGATCTCCGTGATACGACTGGCGATCAACGCGAAGCGTCCGTATGAGGTATATGATTATACGCCCGCGGTCAACAAAAACACGCTGGGAAAGAGCTTTCCTTCCCGCCATACCGTGAGCGCGTTCATCATCGCGATGGGCTTCCTCTACATCAACACCACCCTCGGCATCATCATGCTGTGCTTGGCGACAGCCATCGGACTGACACGCATCCTGTCGGGCGTACACTTCGTCCGCGATGTGATCGGCGGCGCCGCGATCGGCGTTATCATCGGTATCCTCGGATTCTTTATCTTTTGATTGTTGATCGGGTGAGATTGCCACGTCGTAAACTCCTCGCAATGACAGTTTCATTTGGATGAGATTGCCACGTCGTAAACTCCTCGCAATGACTGTTTCATTTGGATGAGATTGCCACGTCGATGAACACGCGTGTTCGCTCCTCGCAATGACAATTAAATATACAAAAGCGTGGGCAATGATGCTCACGCTTTTTTGTCGAGTTATTCTGTTATGACGTTGCTTCCTTCTCCACTCTCTTCGGATGGATGAAATGGACGTTGATGTGATGCAGGAGCGTCACGATGCCCGCGAAGATAAAGCTGATATAGAAGTTGATACCCCTGGTGATCATCATCGTGGAATTCAGCAGTACCACATTGCTGATGACCATACTGAACACGCTGTTGAAGATCGCTTCACTCGCGCCGACAGCGCCGGGAAGCGGTATGCAGTAGGAGCCGAACCAACAGAACGCCTCCAAAGCGTAGATATCGATCACATTGATCTTCACACCCGCCAGCTCGGGAATGTTG
>ONUI01000038.1 GCA_900320995.1 uncultured Eubacteriales bacterium | reverse complement strand
GGACGATCCGAACGGCGCGCACAGCTCGTCGGAATCGACGACAAGGCATCGGCATTTTGATCGGATAAAATCGATCTCGGCTTTTCCGTCATACTCGGCTCCGCCGCTGAGGGAGGTAGGCTTGACGGGGATACGGTTGACGATGACAAAGCCGTCCTTTTTGAGATATTTCAGATTCCTGACCGCCTCACTCGGCTCGAACGCGATCAACAGATCCGCGCCGCCGACGGGGATCAGCGGAGAAAAAGCGCTCTCTCCGATCCTGACGTGACTGGTGACGGGACCGCCGCGCTGTGCCATGCCGATGGTCTCGGCGGAATGAGCGGTGAAGCCCTCTTCCATTGCGGACGCAGCGATGATGCGCGAGGCAAGGACGGTGCCCTGACCGCCGACGCCGCAGATCATGATATCCTTATTCATGAGAGCCACCTCCGATCGCTTTGACGGGACAGAGCTTGGCGCACAAGCCGCAGCCGGTGCAGAGATTCTCGTCGATCACAGCCTTTGAGTCGCTGACGGACAGCGCCGGACAGCCGATCTCCTTGATACAGCGCAGACAGCCGATGCACTTATCGCTGTCAACGCGCAGCTTTTTGTCGGGTTTGGTGATGGCGACACAGGGCGATTGGAAGATAATCGCCTTGACGCCCTTGAGCGCGGCGCATTCTTTAACAGCCGCAACAGACGCGTCGAGGTCGAGAGGATCGACCGTGATGACCTTCGTCACACCGACAGCGAGCAGGATCTTTTCGATACTGATCTTTTCCACAGGCGTTGCCATCATGTTCCTGCCCGTGCCGGGATGGGGCTGGTGACCCGTCATCGCGGTGGTGGAGTTATCCAGCACGCAGACGATCATATCCGCGGCGTTGTAGACGGCGTTGACCACACCGGTGATGCCGGAGGCAAAGAAGGTGGAGTCACCCGCAAAGGAGAACGCGACCGCGTCGGGATCCATATGATTGAAGCCCTGTGCCATCGTGATGCCCGCGCCCATGCACAGGCAGGTGTCGACCATGTCGAGCGGCATGGCGTTGCCGAGGGTGTAACAGCCGATATCGCCGCAGAAATACGCCTTTTTGCCCTTCATCGCGCGCTTGACCGCATAGAACGACGCGCGGTGCGGACAGCCCGCGCACAGGACAGGCGGCCGCATGGGCGGCTGAGGCGCGTTGGAGAGATCCACACTGTCCTCGGCGCTATCCAGTCCCAGAAAACGGCTGATGATGCGCTTGGCGCTATCGGTGTCATTCTCACCGCTGTGGGGCACGTCGCCGCTGAGCTTGCCGCGAACATCGATAGCAAGATGATGCTTGCCGACGAGCTTGAGCAGGGTCTCTTCGATATACGGGCTGAGCTCTTCAAAGCAGAGCACTTCATCAACACCGTCGAGCGCGCCCAGAAAAAAGCGCTCGGGCGTGGGATACGGCGTGCCGACCTTGATCAGGCGCACGTCGGGGTGGTCTTTGAGAAATTCGCTTGCGTAGGCGTAGCTCACGCCTGTGGCGACGACCGCTTTCGCGGAGCTGCCCGAGACGGTATTGAAGCGGCTGTTTGAGAACGCCTCGCCGATCTCGATATTGCGCTTCTCGATCATCGCGTGATTTTGATAAGATAAGCGCGGGAAGATGACCCATTTCTTGGAATCCTTGACAAAGCCCTCGTACGCCTTCGCTGTGAAGGAATCGGGCGCGTCGATGGATGCGTAGGCGTGGTCGACGCGTGTGGTGGGGCGCAGGATCACGGGTGTTCTGTAGGTTTCGGAACAAAGGAACGCCTCCTGCACCATGTCGAACGCCTCCTCGGGTGAGGAAGGATCGAACACGGGGATCCGCGCGAACTCGGCAAAGCGGCGTGTATCCTGCTCGGTCTGGGACGAGATGGGGCCGGGATCGTCAGCCGAAACCACGACCATGCCGCCCTTGACGCCGACATAGGCGAGGCTCATCAGCGGATCGGACGCGACATTGAGTCCGACCTGCTTCATCGTCACCATCGCGCGCGCACCGCTGTATGCGGCGGCAGCGGCGACCTCCATCGCCGCCTTTTCATTGACCGACCATTCAAGATACGTGCCCTCGTGGGGATATTTCGAGACCGTTTCGATGATCTCGGACGAGGGGGTACCGGGATAGCCGGAAACCAGATTCACTCCTGCGGACAACGCGCCTAACGCGATCGCGCCGTTGCCCATGACATATTTTTTACTCATTTCATCATCCTCTTACACGGAAAAGCCGTGTATTTTTTCGTACCGTTCTATCATAGCACAAAAATAAAAAGATATCTACCCCATCGGAGAAAAAGTTGCGGGAGGGGGAATTTAAGCAAATGGTAAACGTTTCAGGGGATTTGTAGGGGAGCGGCTTGCTGCTCCCGCGGCAGGGCGTTGGTTAAAGAGCAATGTTCGTTGAGGAGATGCACGTTTTGTAGGGTACGGCGCTCGCGACGTACCGGACGCGTGCGTCATGATTCCTTTTAGTGCGAAGCAGATGATACATATTGTAGGGGAGGGGCTTGCTGCTCCCGCGGCAGGGCATTGGTCAAAGAGCAAAGTCCGTTGAGAAGATGTATGTTTCCGTAGGGACGAGCATTGCTCGTCCGTATGACAGAAACATTTCTCCCCTATCTAATGCTTTCGATAACAAAAACGCCCGTCATTCTGCGGATGACCAATGGTCATCCCTACGGAAACATGGATTTGCTTCGCGTTTGGGTGGGATATGAAAAACAAAACGCTCTGTCGTTCAAGCAAATAACAGAGCGTGATGAAAAAAACCTTTATGTGATTTTGATGATGGTTCGCAGGATGATGTTCGCGTCAATGATGGTGATTTCACCGTCATTGTCCGTATCGGCGGCGGTCGAAGAGAAAGACAAAACGGACAGGTCGGCAAGGCGGCGCTGGATCGCGGTCGCGTCCAACGGGGTCAAGCTGCCGTCGCCGTCCACATCCCGACGGCTCACGCAGGAGGGGGTGATCATATCGGCGGGCACGGCTCTGCCGAACAGTTGCCACGCGTATTCGGGATAATCGATGAACACGTTGCGGTTGCCCTGCACGGTTTCGACAAGGTCGTTGCGGCGCATCTCCCACGTGTCGACGGGATCCTGCGCGCACCATGTCAGCAGGGTATCGAGATCCTCGACGACCTTCTTGCCGTTATTGGTACCTTTGTTTTCGTTGGGCGGCAGGAGCGCGGGATCGATATCGGTATAGAGATTGGGCTGTTCCCAACGGCAGTAGACATACAGCAGGATACGTGCGACGTCGCCTTTGACGTCGTCCTTGCACTCAAAAAGATCGGCGTCGTTCTTCACCCAATAGCAGATCTCGCCGTTGACACTGCCCGCCTTGACGCCGTCGGTATACACGCCGTTGATATCGCCGAAAAGATGGTCGCTTTTGGCGTTATTGAGGGTGCTGACCGCGGGGCGCAGATGGTGAAGATCCGCGCCGCCGTTGCTCTGCACGTAAGATGCGCGGCTCTTCGGCCAGATATGCTCGCGATTGAGGCTGATCCCATCGGTATCCGCCATGACGTCGGAATAGAACATGACGTAGGTGCTGCTGCTTTCGACCGCGTCGGTGCTCGCCCAGAAATACGCGAGTGAGCCGGGCTCGTATCCGGAGTAGGAGGTTTTGTAGCCGTGGGTCGTCGTCATCAGCGTATGAAGCGCATCGAACAGCTCGTTGTCCTGCATAGCGGTGTAACCCGTAGCGGGATCCGCCGCGCCGGATAAAGCGCTCAAAGAATCATATTGACAGTCGTCGTGATAGTACGCCTGCGCCGCGTCGGACAAAGAGGCGCAGACGATATGGCGCTGTTGCTCATTGGGCGCGGGCAATGTGCCGAGCGCCGAGGCAGTCGGGATCGACAGCCATAACATGAAAAAAGAAAAGTCCGGTAACTAATCTTTTCATTGGTTTCTCCCGTTATGGATCAGTCATGTGAATAATGAAAGACGATCGATCTATTCAAAAGGCGCTCACCAAAGCTGTCGGTGAGCGCCTGATAAGAAGTTGAGATCGCTGCGGTGTTGCCTTAAAACTCCGATTTCGTGGTCGCGTTGATGTACTGAGTACCGGGGACGGGCTCGGCGCCGCCCTTGAGGGTGATCAGATCGTGACAGGTCACCAGCTGATAGCCCTGCGCGATCAGCTCGGGCACCATGCGCTCGACAGCGTCGGCAGTCGAATCATAGATCTCGTGCATCAGGATGATGTCGCCGTCCTTGACGTTGTCCATCACGGAATGATAGACCGCGTCCGCGTTGCGGGAGCTCCAGTCCTGGGTGTCGATCGACCAGTAATACGCCGGCATGTTCTCGGTAGCGCACTCGTTGAGGATCGTGGGGGTCGTCATGCCGCCGGGTGAACGGAAGCAGGTCGAGAACTGACCGGTGATATCGTGGATCTGATTGCTGGTACGGCGGATATCGTCGGGCGTGACTTCATTGCCATAGTGCGAATGATCCCATGTATGGTTGCCCAGCTCCATCTTCAAGTCAGCCTTGCGCTTGACGTTGCCGGGATTCTGCGATGCGTAGTAGCCGACCATGAAGAAGGTCGCCTTGGCGTTGTTCTTCTCCAGAACATCGAGGATACGATCGCTGGAATCGGTGTTGACGGCGGGACCGTCGTCAAAGGTGAGCGCGATCATGGGCTTATTGGGATCGAGGGCGCCATCCGCCTTTTGATCCACCGCCTTGGGTACGGGCTCGACCTTTTTGGAGGTGACGGTGACGCTCTGCTCCGCTGAGGGAGCACTCTTGACCGTACCGCCGAGATCGGCGGTCGCGTAGACCCTGACCGTGTAGTCGGTATCGACCGCAAGATCGGTGATGTCCGCGCTGCACTGAGCGGGATCGCTGATCGTCAGCGTCATATCACTGCTGTAATCCTCGGAATTCTTCTTATACTCAACGAGATAACCGTTTGCCGCCTCGTTCTGTGACCAATCCAGATGGATAGCGCCGGGATCCGTCGATTGGATGGTCGTGATCTCGGGAGCCGCAGGCAAGGTGTGGACTGTATCCGTCGCGGTCGGCTTGCCTTCTTTGTTGCCGCGCAGCACGGTGACCGAGAAGCGGTAGCTCGACGCCTGATCCAGCCCCGTGACGGTGGCGGTCACGGTATCGGGATCGTTGATCGTCTGATACTCTTCAAAATCAGCGTCGCCCTTTGCGGTCATCACGCGATATCCGTCCGCTTTTTTGACCTTTTCCCAGCTGAGAAGCACCTGATCGGAGGCGATCTCGGAGACTGTCAGCGACTTGATCTCCGGCTTGCCTGCCGAGGACGCGATCGCGATGATGCCGATGACGATAGCAAGCACCAGTACCAGAGCGACCGAGATGACCGCGACCCGGAACATATTGGGCTTTCTTCTGCTGTTTCTGTTTTCGGGACGTTGATTCTGATAGCGCGGATCGTTGCGCGGCTGCGAGCGCTCCGCACGGTACGGATCAACCTCTCTCGGGCTGTCATATCGGCGGTCGTCATCCCGACGCCGTTCATAACCGCGGCGGTTATCGATCCTGTTCCTGTGATAGCCGGGACGGTTGTCTTCCCGGAATCTGTTATAGTCGCGACGATCGTCATATCCGCCGGCGGGTCGGCGCGTTCTGCCCGGATCCGCCTGACGGCGATCGGGGTAACGCGATTCGTTCCTGCCGTATTCACGCGGACGTCTGTAATCTTCCGATCTATGATCACGACGGCGTTCTCTGCCATCGCCGGAGATATCATCGACGCCGATAATAAAATCATCGTTATAATATGCCATACTCTTCCCCTATATACCCATACAAAATATCCAGAACACATTATATAGTACGCTAATACAGAGATATTTCTAAAAAGGAAAAAAGAGCAAGAATTTGTCAAAGAAAATGGGAAAATCAAGTCATTAAAAAATCCCGACAATCAAAAAATGACTATCGGGATAAATTTTCGCCATGCGGCAAGCGTAAATATGACGCGGCATTGCCCTATAGGTTGTTGCCGCGGGTGATGATCTCTACCCATTCCACAGGGCCGATCGCGCCGTTTTGCTCCACATCAAGCTGCTTCTGGATCGCGATCACCGCGCGCTTTGTCTGCGGTCCGAAGATACCGTCCACCGATATCTCGGGCACGGCGGGATCGGACTGCGCGATGCGGTTGATGTACTGCTGGATCACGCGCACCTCTTCTCCCCTGTCGCCCTCCACGAGAAATCGCCCGGGATACGGCTCGCCGATGGCGCTTTGGTAGTTGGCGGGCAGGTCGGCGACCGCGTTTTTGTACACGCGCTCGATATGGTAGAAGGTGTTTTGATCGACAACGCCCGTGATCGGCAGGTTGTATTCATTCTGAAAGGAAAAGACCGCGTCGCGCGTCAGCTCATCGAAAAAGCCCGTGATCGGGATCGGCGGGAGCTGAGGATAGAAATAGCCCAAAAACGCCAGATAATACTGCACCGCCTCGACCTCGGCGCCGCTGTCGCCGAGAGAAAGCTCCGTGCGGAAAACACGCTCCACCTCCGGGATGGTCAAGCCCTCGCTGGTCAGCTCGGACAGCCGCTTGACCGCCGCGTAGATCTGCTTGATACGGTACCATGTCGCCTTGCCCACAACGCCGTCGGGCGTGAGGTTGAAGATGCGCTGGAACTCCCTGACCGCTTCGACGGTCTCGCCGTCATAGACGGAGGTGGCGGTGTTGATATTCGGGATGGCGGGATAATTGCGGCGGATGCGGTTGAGCTCGTTTTTGATGGTGCGCACATCGTCGCCGAAGGAGCCGCGCGACAAAGCGACGCCGGGATACGACTGCGTTTTGTCGGTCAAAGGCGCGTTCTCGACCAGCTCGATGTCGTCGCCGTAGTAGTATTGCAGGATCTGCATCGCGGTGTAGCCCTGATTGGCGAGATCGACCGTGCCCCATTGCAGGAGACCGCCGCACATGGTGATCCTGCCGTCACAGAACTTGGCGGCAAGCGGCTCGACCGATCCCTTACGGCGGATGTAGTTGTTGAAGATGTCATCCACGATCAGGCTGATGGTGTCGAACACCTCACCGTCCTTGGTGTAGGCGTGGTCATAGCGGGTGTCGTTGGTGATGTCGAAGTCATAGCCGCGGCTGGGATAATACTCGGTATAGACGCGGTTGAGGGTGTAGGAGATCTGCGCGAGGATATTGGCGCGCAGGGCTTCGACCGGCCAGTTCGGGAAGATCTCGGATGACGCGACATTCTTGATGTAATCCGAAAACCGCACCGTAACGTTCTCGGCATTGCTGTTCGGCGCGCCGAGGTGGACGGTGATATAGGACGGGATGGTAGGCAGCTCAGCCATTCTCTCTCTCCCCTGTCAACGGCACCAGCGAGATAGGCAGGATGGTCTCGGTCTTGTCGTGGATGACCACCGTGCAGTCGCTCATCTCGCGGAAATCGGGATGGAATACGGTCACCAGATACTCCGCCTCGGGGATCTGTGACGATTCAAAATTCAGGGTGCTCTCAAGCGATCGCGCGGGCAGCACCATATTATCGACGATGCCGGAAATATCGGTGACGTCGTTATACAGGCTGTAGCGCACGCCGCGGTAGATCTGTGACACATCGACGAGCACATTTTTGAGCGGAAAGGCGCCGCGCGCCACGCTGATCTGCACCTTCAAGGTGCCGCGTCCGGGATACTCGCGGATATACTCCTCATACTCGTCGCGAAAAGGCGTTTCACCCTGCGGCAGCACCCTGTCGGGCGCGTAGATCTCACCGGGATTTTTGCCGGAATCCAAATACTCTCTGTACATAACAATCCCCCTTATCACCATCCATATGAAGCAAATGGCAATAATATGAATAAGTATGAACGATTCGTAACTTGACATTTTACATATATAAGTATTATAATATATAAGATTTAGCAGATATTCACAAAAATAGGGGTGGCTATTTGGTACATCCCCTTATATCATCCATGTAGTTGTGATATAATCTATTTTTACTTTATCAGAAATTGTTCATTGAACGAATTAACGCCGATCATGACAGCGTATCACCAAGGAGAATAAATATGGCATTTGATCTCAAAAAAACACTCCTCGCTTTGTGCGCGGCATCATTGATCCTGCTTTCGGCATGCGGCAAAAAGGAATCGGATACCGCCTCGACCGCCGACCAGAGCGCCGCGACCGCAGCGACATCCGACAGCACCGCGCCGTCTTCCGCCTCATCGGCGTCTTCTGCCGCGGGCGGCAAGACATCTTCCTCCGCCAAGGACGGAGAGGATCAGGATCGGGGCAGTGCTCCCGCGCGTGACGGCGCGTCCTCACAGGGCGGCAATACCTCAGGCGGCTCCGCGCAAGGCGGAGAATCATCCGACAAGAATACATCCGACAACGGAAGCTCCGACAATTCCGCACAGGGCGGAGCGCTTTCCGGCGGATCGGAATCCGGCGGTTCCGTGCAACAGGGCGGCGCTTCATCCAAAGGCGGTTCATCCGCAGGTTCGGGCTCCGCGCAAAAAGACTCCGGCTCGGCGAAGTCAGAGCAAGCACGCGGCGGCGATAACGCGGAGGTGGATATCAGTGACCTTGGTTAAATCAATGATGGCAGTGATCGCATCGACGCTGATCATCTTTGCCTTCGCGGTCTCCAATACCGCGGCTGAAAAAACGATCATCGGCGACGTGGACGGCGACGGCTCAGTCACCGTGCAGGACGCGACCGTGATCCAGAATGTGCTGGCAAATATCAAAGAACCCGGCGACAACTATACCGAAGCGGGCGATGTAGACAACGACGGTGAGGTCACGAGCAACGACGCGACGCTGATCCTGCGGTACAAGGCAGGGCTCATCCCCTCTCTCCCGTTCGGTCCCAACGTCCCCACTACCGCGCCGACGACAGCTCCCACGGTTGCGCCGACCGTATTCCCGACCGACAGTCAAGGCTGGGGACAGATCATCTACAGGCCCTGACCGGCAAGGCACAAAACTACTCATACCGAAAAAACTGCCTTAATCGACCGCAGATAACAAGCGCGCGGAAAGCAAGTGATCGATCAAGGTTATTTACCGCCTGACGATTTACAGCATAATTATTTATTGTATACGAACAAGTAAAAATATAGTTTGTTATCTTATTACCTTGTCGTTTGATATCGGAAAGCACCTATCGTCCTCTCTCTCTTTCCTGTCATATAGTCAGAAAAAAACATTGAATCCTAACATGTAAAACCCAAAACGGAGGAAAAAAATGGTAAAAAGAACAATCAGTATTACACTCGCTCTCATACTGATACTGAGCACGGTGTTCGCCGTGTCCGTACCGGTATCCGCGGCACAAAACACATGGAATCCAGATCACGGCGTGTATGATATCACCACCGAGAATGACCTATTTGCGTTCAGAGATTCGCTTGATAACGGGCAGGATTATGAAGGTATCACAGTCAACCTTCTCAGTGATATTCAAATCTCCGAAGGGAGAACTTATGTATCGCCTTGCGCAAACAGAGATGAAGGGCTATATGTTTTTTGCGGAACATTCAACGGAAATAACCATACGATCTCTAATCTCAACATGGTTTCTTCCGATGGCAGCACCGTTTCCTTTTTACCTATCCTCTATAATGGTACAATAAAAGATTTGACGCTGAAAGATGTAACGATCGAAAATGGCACAACATGGAACGCTGCTTTTGTTTCTATTTCATATGGAAATGACAAAATCATCAACTGCCATCTTGAGGGGAATTGCTTAATTCAAGCCGACAAAAACTTCACTGGAGGCTCGAACTATACAGCCGGTTTCGTCGCGAGTAATTATCGAGCCGGTCTTGAAGTCCGTGACTGTACCGTAGGTGAAGATGTACAGATCATCGGAACAACTGATGCAGCGAATTACGGTTACGTCGGAGGCATCCTTGCGTTTGCCAGAAAAGCATCAACAAGCATATTGATCAGCGGCTGCGAGAACAGAGCATATGTTGAGTCAGTTTATGTAGGCAGCGGAATCGCCGGATACGTCGATACCGATGATGGATACTCTTATTCGGTAACCATCACCGATTGTATCAATTACGGTACGATCTACTCTCCTACAATCAGTAATGGTGCGAAATTCTTTGCAGGTATTTTAGCTAAAGATTTCAAGTGGACTACTGTTATCGTCGACAGGTGCGTGAATCACGGAGATATTACCGTACTCGGAATTTCTTCATCCGGCAGCGGCGGCGTCGTAGGCGAAGTTACAAATTGCGCGATCCAAAACAGTTACAATACCGGTACGATAACCGCGACAAGCCAGAATAATATTATTGGCGGAATTGCCGGACAATTAAGAACCGCACAAATCGAAAATATTGTTTACGCGGGCGGCTCTCAAACCTACTATAACCCCGAGACCTTCAACTCTATTGTGAACTGCTATAATACCGGAAATGTCTCCGGAGCAAACACGGACTTTGTAGGCGGTATATGCGGCATCATTCAGGACACATCCTCCACTAAGGATCATTCTATTATTGAAAACGCATATAATTTCGGTACGATAAGCGGAGGAAAAAAAGTAGGTAACGCCTGCGCCGAGATTCAAACAACTTATGTGACCAACACGTTTTCTCCTTCGGGAACAGCGTGTATCGAAACGGATTCAGGCTACAGCAATTCTATCTCCCACATCGGTTATTTCACGTCGGCCGATACGAACGGTATCATTTATCCCGCGACGATGACGACAGGCGCCGACGAGAGCGTCTCAGACGAGCCGCTGAGCGGCAACCTGCTCCAGACACTGAACCAATGGGTCAGCGATAAGAACGCCGAGCTGGAAGCGGACAACAACGACTACCGCTACCTCACCTGGAAGATGACGAACCCTGCTTCTGAGGATGGTTCTAAAGGCGTAACCGTCCACCCAATGTTCGGTGTGCAGGAATTCGACATCAGATTCTATCCGAATTTCTCCGATAATGAAGAGCCGTTCCGCACCTACACCGCGGCGGATCTGGTTATGGGAAAAGTACCGGTCTTTTACGATCTGCCCGCGCACGACGGTTACATCTTTAAGGGGTGGTATCTGGACAAGGACAATGATGATGACGACTCCCCCATCAGCTTTGATACAATCTATACACAGAGCACCGATATCTACGCCCACTGGATCAAGGTGGATAATGTCACCAAGGATGAGAACGACAATAATATCCTCCCCGAGGAAGAAACCGAATACGGCGGCTTTGACCTTGCGGGCTTACAGATCCGCAGAAGTATGATCGACAACAACTTCGGCACCACCACGCCGGGCGGTATGCGCTTCGTCACCTCACTGAGCACCAAGGTCGTTAAGGAGATCAATAAGATCAAGTCCAACAACATTGAATACGGTTATGTCGCCGCGACAAATGAGGGCTGGATCAATTATCATCTTGACGGCGTCCAACATGGTTCAGACGAAAAGCTGCAATATGTCAGCACGACCGCAAACGGTATCAATACAACAGATACCACTGAAAAAGACGAGGATTACTTCGGCTTTGCGCATAATGTCGACTGTACATCCGGAGTAGCTAACTGCACACAAAATGTAGTTCCTCTTGACCACAAGAACTACGGCGACTATCTGCTATACTCCTTTGTTGTCACTTATGAAGACGAAGAGGAGGCGGGATATGACACCAAAGTGCTCGTCCGTCCGTACATCCACTATGAAGACGCAAACGGTCTGGATCGTGTCGCGTACAGCGACTACCGCGGCACCAACGTCCTCGGCGGCTGTTACATCAGCTATAATGAGATCGGGCAGTAAAAGGAGGTAAGAAAATGAAAGAAAAATATGAGAAATCAGTTTTGACTGTCACACGCTTCTCAAAAGAAGACGTCATCACAACCTCCGAAGACCGAAACAACGCATATAATAAACTGAGCGAATTGAGCAGTACGTCAGAAAGAGTGCCACAGGCCCCCCACTCTTGGAATTAATATGATACTGTAAAGGAGCGCACAGTTGCTCCCCATCAAACAAATCAGCGCCGTCACATTACGTGACGGCGCTTTTGTGATACAGTATCTCCCCCACCCGATTCAGATGATATCATGAAGTTAAGAAAATGTATCTCGCGATTGCTCGCTCAATTGATACAATTCCTCAGTCGCCGACACACGTGTCCGGCGACTGCTCCTCGCCGGAAGCGGCTCCCCCCTTGTCCGCTTTGCGGACATTCCCCCAACGGGGGTACCTTTTACCAAAAGGAGCCTTCTTCACTTCATGGCATTGTCCACTCAGGTGAGGGAGATTTTGAGTTCTCTTACTTTGTGTTGAAATGATAGGGCGAGAAGTCGAAGGTCGCGAAGTAATCGTCCATCGTCTCGGCACGGCGGATCAGCTGATGGGAGCCGTCCTCTTTGAGCAGGACTTCCGCAGAGCGGAGCTTGCCGTTGTAATTGTAGCCCATCGAGAAGCCGTGAGCGCCGGTGTCGTGGATGTAGATCAGATCATCGGGCAGGATCTCAGGCAGCATACGGTCAACGGCGAACTTATCGTTGTTCTCGCACAGACCGCCTGTCACATCATACTTGAAGGTGCAGGGGTCGTTCTCCTTGCCCAGCACGGTGATGTGGTGGTAGGAGCCGTACATCGCGGGACGCATGAGGTTGGCGGCACAGGCGTCCAGACCGATGTAATCCTTGTAGATGTGCTTGGTGTGCAGGCAGGTCGCGATCAGCGCGCCGTAAGGCGCCATCATGTATCTGCCGAGCTCGGTAAAGATGGCGACGTCATCCATGCCCTCGGGCACTAAGATCTCTTCATACTTTCGGCGAACCAGATCGCCGATGATCATGATGTCGTTGGTCGGCTCCTCGGGTCGGTAATCGACGCCGATGCCGCCGGACAGATTGATGAAGCTGATATGCACGCCGCAACGCTCCTTGAGACGCACAGCGAGTTGGAAAAGGATGGACGCGAGCTCCGCGTAATACTCGTTGCTTACGGTGTTGGACGCCAAAAACGCGTGGATACCGAAGTGCTTGGCGCCGTCCTTTTTGAGCTGAGTGAAGGCGTCAGCCATCTGATCCTCGCTCATGCCGTACTTCGCCTCACCCGGGTTGTCCATGACCTGAACGCCGGTGCGTGAAGCGGAAAGCTCGAAGGTGCCGCCGGGATTATAGCGGCAGCAGATCGTCTCGGGAACACCCGTGACGCGCTCGATGAAGGGCACAAAGTTGATATCGTCAAGGTTGATATACGCGCCCAGCTCATACGCCTTCTTCATATCCTCCTCGGGCGTAACGTTGGAGGAGAACATGATGTCACTGCCCTTGAAGCCGCACGCTTCACTCATCACGAGCTCGGTGAGCGAGGAGCAGTCAACGCCGCAGCCCTCTTCCTTGAGGATGGTGAGCAGATAGGGGTTCGGGGTCGCCTTAACGGCAAAATACTCCCTGAAGCCCTTGTTCCATGAGAACGCCTTGTACAGTCGGCGGCAGTTCTCGCGGATGCCCTTTTCGTCGTAGATGTGGAACGGTGTGGGGATATCCTTGATGATATCCTGTGCCTGTTCCTTGGATAAAAACGGTGTCTTTTGCATACTCATACCTCCCAAATTATAATGCCTTCCCCTTGAGGGGAAGGGGGACCGCTTTGCGGTGGATGAGGTGGAAACGCTTCCGCCTCATGTTGTATATTGATCAAGCGGAAAGGCTTCCACCTCATCCGACCAAATCACTTAAAAGTGATTTGCCCACCTTCCCCTCAAGGGGAAGGCTTAACTAAAAGATGCTGTTGTATCGCGTCTAAGATCGCTTCTTTGCCGTCGCCCTTGAGCGCGGAGAAGGGATATAATCCGACGTTCGGGTAATTGGACATAATGCCCGAGAGCTGCTCGAGCTGTGCGGCGTACTCGCCCTTATTGAGCTTGTCCGCCTTGGTCGCGACGACGATGAACGGAACGCCGTTGTCATACAGAAAATTGATCATGTTCCTATCGTCGGTGGTCGGCTTGTGGCGCATATCGATGATCTGCACGACCAGCGCGATGTCGCGTCCGGCGGCAAAGTAGCCCTCGACCAGCTCCGCCCATCTCAGCTTCTCGACCTTGCTGACCTTGGCATAGCCGTAGCCGGGCAGATCGACGAGGTTGAACGTCCCCGCGTCAAAGAAATTGATGGTAGCGGTCTTGCCGGGCTTGGAGCTGACGCGCGCCAGCGCCTTGCGATTACAGAGCTTATTGATCAGCGAGGACTTGCCCACATTGGAGCGACCCGAAAAGACCACGTCGGGGCGGTCATCGGGGCGCAGCTGAGAGCTCAGTCCCGCGGAATAAGTAAATTCAACATTCAGCATAGGAATCTCCCTTTCAGCCTCCCTTTCCTAAGGGAGGTGGG
>ONUI01000054.1 GCA_900320995.1 uncultured Eubacteriales bacterium | reverse complement strand
CGGGGTCATGCTCTCGAGCTTGATGCCCGTATCATATTCGGTACCCATGAAAGCGGCGATCATGCTCTCGGTCGGAGCGTGAGAGGTGCCCAGCGCCAGCGGAGAGATCGCGGTATCGATCATATCAACGCCTGCTTCAACGCCCTTCATCAGGCACATGGAAGCAAGGCCGGAGGTGTAATGGGTGTGGAGCTGCAACGGCAAATCGACCTCGGACTTGATCGCCTTGACGAGCTTTTCGGTGCGGTAAGGAGTGAGCAGCGCCGCCATATCCTTGATGCAGATGGAATCGGCGCCTGCGTCGGCGATACGCTTGGCGTACTCGACGTAATACTCGTCAGTAAAGACGGGACCGGTGGTGTAGCTGATCGCTACCTGAGCGTGAGCGCCCTCCTTCTTCGCCGCCTTGATAGCGACCTGCAGGTTCTTGATGTCATTCAGCGCGTCAAAGATACGGATGATATCGATACCGTTCGCGACGGAACGCTGTACAAAATACTCAAGGACGTCGTCGGCATAATGACGGTAGCCGAGCATATTCTGTCCGCGGAACAGCATCTGGAGCTTGGTGTTCTTGCAATGCTCTCGGATGGTGCGCAAACGCTCCCACGGATCCTCATTCAAAAACCGCAGACAGCTGTCGAAGGTCGCGCCGCCCCAGCATTCGAGGGAATAGAAGCCGATCTTGTCCATCTGATCGAGGATCGGAATCATCTCCTCGGTCGTCATACGGGTCGCGATCAGGCTCTGGTGCGCGTCGCGCAGTGCTGTCTCTGTGACTAAAATCTTCTTGCTCATGGTCTTCTCCTTAACCTATGGTCACGAGGGTCGCGCCTGTATCTACACTCTCGCCCTTGCTGACGGAGATACCGGTGACGGTGCCGTCCTTAGGCGCTTTGATCTCATTTTCCATCTTCATCGCCTCAAGAACGATGAGAACGTCGCCCTTCTTGACAGACTGACCGTCGGATACGTTAACGGATACGATCGTGCCGGGCATGGGAGCGGCGATCTTTTCACCTGCGCCGGCGGCAGCCGCGGCTGCTTTTTTCGGTACGGCGGCTTTGACAGGCGCTGCTGCAACGGGAGCAGAAACAGGAGCTTCGTTCCCACTCAATTCTTCTACCTGTACGTCATATGCGACACCGTTGACGGTGATTCTCAGATTCTTCATAATCGTTACCTCTTATTTCTATAGTTTATCAGATCGCAAGGATCGGTGATCATACTGTGGTGGTATGCTTCTTCGGCAGGGTGGACACGCGTTTGCTCATCAAGATCTCAATCGCGCCGACAAGTCTGTCGCGGATGGTATCGGTATCAACGATATCGTCGATATAGCCATCCTCTGCCGCCTTGACCGCGGAGAGATTCGCCTTGACGAATGCCATCGCCTTTTCATCCTGTTCTGCGACAGGCGCATCGGCAATACTGCTGTCGAGGATGAATGCCGCCGCCTTGGGTGAAACGGGAGAAACAATCGCGTCACTCATCGCATAGACCAGATCGGCGCCGGCGGTCGAACCGGCAAGCGCGATATAAACTGCGCCTACCGCCGTACCCGAGATCACAGCGATCTTGGGAGCGGTCGCGTCGGCATATGCGGAGATCAGCTTGGACGCCGCAGGAAGATTCTCGAACTTCTCTGCGTCAACGATAGTGATCAGCGGAATCGAGAACGCGTCACAGAAGCAAACGTGCTTTGTCATCTTTTTGGCGCCGTCTGCAGAGATCACGCCGCCCTTGGTGACGATGACGCCGACAGGATAGCCGTTCACCCTGCCGAACGCGGTGCAAACCGGCTCGCCGTAACCGCCGCCGACACAAAGGAGAGAATCCTCATCGGCAAAGTATTTCGGCAGCTTATCAGGCTCTGTATAGGCAGGAACGCTCTCAAACGCGGGAGCAGGCTCAAGGTTGTTCGCAGGGAAATATCCGAGCAGTGCCTTTGCCTTGTCTACGCACGCCTCATAACCCTCGCAGATAAAGGAAGCGGTTCCGGTACTCAGATTATCCTGCGCGGAAGCCTTCTCACCGAGGGTATCAACGCTCAGCTTGGCATCCTTTTCCATGATGATATAATCTGCCGCCGCCGCGATCAGCGCCGAGGTTCCGATACAATCACCGAGAACGACGGAGATCTGCGGAACAATACCGCTGAGCTTGGATGACTTTCTCAAGATATCGCCGTACGCGGATAGAAGCTCATACTTTTGCTCCAATCTGCCGCCGACGGAATTATAAAAGCCGATCACGGGAGCGCCGGTTTTGATCGCCAGATCATAGAGCTTGGTGATCTTTTTGGACTGCGCCTTGCTCATCGCGCCGCCGCAGACATCGACATTCTGCGCGAACGCGTAGACGCCGACGCCGTCGACAGAGCCGTAGCCGGTCACAGCCTCCGCCTCACCCGACTCGCCCTTTAAATAAGCGTCGGTTTCCATAAAACTGCCTTCGTCAAAAAAAGCGTTCAAAACATCGTAGGATGAAACCTTTTCAACACCCACAAACATTCCTCCTAACAGGCGCACATGTGAATGTGTACCACATAAATCTTCATTCTACATTATATTACAATCGTAAGAAAATAGCAAGGGAAAATCACTGTTTTTATGAATTCATTTGAAAAAGAAAAGCTCCCCTTTCAGGGAGCGATCGGATCAGTCATGCTGATGATTCAAAATCTTAGATAAATCGCTTTTCGCCATGCCGTCCTTGACCGTAAAGCGCAATGCCTCCAATGTCGGATAAAGCACCGGATCAGCGCACTCAAAATAATAGCAGGAATGATTCAAACCATAGGAACCAATGGCGCGGATGATCGTGTCGAGGATCGCGTAGGTCGGCTTGTCGATATGCTCCGGATCCTCGGGCAGCGGCAACAGCTCGTCCACGACGATGATGTAGCCGCGGTGATGAAAGCGGATATAGCCGCAGGGAGCGTCATCCAAAAAGGCGTTCAGCGCCTTTTGTTCACTCTGTTTGTTTTTCGGATCGGGTTTGACTACGAGCATTATAATTCTCCGTTAGAAATATTATTTTAGAATAAGCCAAAACAGAAAGATTGCGCCCAATGTTGTTGCGTTAAGAAAATGTATCTCGCGAATGCTCAATCATTTGATACAATTCCTCAGTCACCCGACACTCGTGTCGTGCGACAGCTCCTTTTACCAAAAGGAGCCTTCTTAACGAAATGCAACTGAGAGAACCCCTCCCCTACATCAAGTCACTGATGTCGAAATCCGGGTTGGGATTGGGATCGGCGGATAATTTGCGTACCTCGATATCGGTCAGGTCACGGTACATTCCCGAACGCAGCTTGCCGAGCTTGACGCCGCCGATGGCGATACGCTTCAATCGCGCGACTTCCAGCCCGACCGCATCACACATCTTGCGAATCTGGCGGTTCCTGCCCTCGCGGATGACGATCTCGAGGATACAGCGCTCGTTATCCTTGTCACGGCTGACGACGCGCACCTGAGCGGGAGCGGTCTTTCTGCCGTCGATGATAACGCCGCTTTCGAGCTTTGCGACCTGTTCATCGTTGATATTCGGGCGCACGGTCACGCGGTAGACCTTGTTGACATGCTTTTTCGGGTGCATGACATGGTTGGCAAACTCGCCGTCATTGGTCATCAACAGCATGCCCTCGCTGTCACGGTCAAGTCTTCCGACGGGATAGAGCCGAACGTCGATATCCTTGATCAGATCCGCGACGCACTTTCTGCCGCGCTCATCGCTCATCGTGGTGAGCACGCCGCGCGGCTTGTTGAGCATGATATAGCGCACCTTCGGCTTGGCGGTGCCGGCGACACGGCGCTTGCCGACATAGACCTTATCACGGCGCGGGTCGACCTTGTCGCCGATCTGAGCGACTTTTCCGTTGACGCGCACCCTGCCTGCCGCGATCAATTCTTCACTTTTTCTGCGCGAAGCAACGCCGCAGTCGGCGAGCATTTTCTGCAATCTGACTAACTGTGCCAATGTAACAAATCCTTTATATATATGAATAAACTTCGTTTTTGATGATCCTGATCGACGGCTTGCGCCGTTTTGATCGGTGCTTGTGACAACACCTCTCCGTCAGCGGTACAGACGACCTTTCCGACACACGTATCCTCCGTGATCGGAGCATACAGAAACACAGGCAGATAGACCTGTGTGGAAACATCCTCCGCATCGGCGGGTACGACTACACGAAGCTCTTCCGTGTTCAGGGAAACGGAATCCGCCTCTCCGCCGACAACGCCGATGGAATCCCTGTCTGTATCGACCGTCATCGCTTTATAGCGCGAGAAGCCCTCTTCATACAGCTCGGTGTGGTCGCCCCAATCACTGCGGTCATTGAGTGTGACGGCGATCAGGGTGAGATCGTCGCGGCGTGCCGCGGTGACAAGACATCGACCCGCCTGATCCGTAAAACCGGTTTTGCCGCCGATACAATCCTTGTACATCCTCAGCAGCTTGTTGTGGTTCGGATACGTGATGAACTTATCGGCAGGATAGATGAAACGCACTTCCATCGAGGTCTGCGAGGTGATGAAGGCAAAATCCTCATTCCGCATGGCGTACGCCATCAACAGCGCCATATCATAGGCGGTGGAATAATGCTGTTCGTCATCCAAGCCGCTTGGTGTGACGAATCGGGTATGCTTCATCCCGATCACAGCCGCCTTCTCGTTCATCAAGTCCGCGAACGCCTGTGCACTGCCGGCGATCGCGATCGCGGCGGCATTGGCGGCGTCGTTGCCCGACTGCATCATCATGCCGACGGCAAGGTCATAGAGCGTGACCTTCTCCCCTTTTTTGAGGTACATGGAGCTGCCCTCGGCGACCATTTCATCGGTGAATTCCACCACGCGATTATCGACCGCGGCTTCTTCGAGCGTCAGCAGGGTCGTCATGATCTTGGTGGTCGACGCGATCGGGAGCTGTTGATCGGCGTTCTCCGACATGAGGATCTTTCCGTTATCCGGACAGTACAGCACATATGCCGCGGCGGAAACGGGAAACTCTTCCGCGTGAACGGAAAGGGTCGAAAGAACGCAGATCAGCCATGACAGCAGCAGAGAGAATAGCTTTTTCATCGAATCACCCGATATATCTTATGAGAGATACGGGAGATTTATGATGCGCTCAGCCTTTGTCAAAGGATGATACAGTCAAGCTGCCTTATCTTGATGGTTGTTATGATCAAGCCTCAAACTTGTCGAGATCGTTTTCGAGATCGGTCTTGTCGTCCTTATCCTTCTTGATAAAGGACGAGATCTTATCGAACGCTTCGGGGATCATGCCGACGATACGATCGGCAGCGCCGTCATACTTTTCGATCGGGATGAACTTGGTAACGCCCTTGCTGATGCTGAGAAATCCAAGAGGCTGGATCGTGACGCCCGCGCCGGAACCGCCGCCGAAGCAATCACGGTTCTCCTTTTTGGTCGGCAGATCGGAACCGCCGGACGCAAAGCCGTAGGTCACCTTGGATACGGGAATGATCACCGTACCGTCGGGAGTGGTGATCGGATCGCCGATGATGCTGTTGACGTCGATCATTTCCTTGATTTTTCTCATAGAGGTATCCATTAAACTGTTGATAGGATGGTCACTCATAATTACATCTCCTTTTTATGATATCATTGTAATTGCCGGAAATTATTCACAACAAATTATTTCTTGAATTTTGCTTTCAGGAACAGGATCAGGAATCTAAAGCCTGCCTTGAGCGCCGCGCCGAGGACAAAGATGATGCGCAGATACACATGGATATCCGCGTAGACCTCGGTGGGCTTTTCGGGATCAAATACCGGCTCGATACTGATATTGTAATCCCTGCACACCGTAGCCGAAGCTAAGATATTGATGGAGGGATAGAGCGCGGAACACACCTTGCCGTAGGTCAGCGCGACCGTAGCGGCGTCCTCACCCGACAGCATGATACCGACGTCGAGCTTCTCGAACACGACATGAGAAAAGATGCCCTTGAGCATACCGGTCGCGATGTTCGCCATCGAGCGGAACAGCTCGATCAGACCCGTCACACCGTGCTTATCCTTGAGCTTTGCGAGGAAGGAGGGCTTTTTCTCCTCTTCTTTTTTATCCTTCTCCGGTTTTTCCTCTTCCTTCTTTTTCTTCTTTTTCGGCTTCTTTTCCTTTTTCGGCTTCTTTTCTTTCTTCTTAGTTTCGTCCTGCGGCAGGAGCTTGATCTTAAAGAAAAGAATCTTCAAGGAGAGGGTCAGATCCTCCGAATACAACAGGAACACCTGAACCCGGATCAGCGAAATGAGAAAGATCAGCAAGAGGATCCCCAGTAATATATACAGGATTACCAAGTTACTTACCTTCTACTGCTTCGGCGACGATCTCCTCAACCGTACCGGTGACAGTATCGTCGTTGGTTTCATCGGGCTGAGAAGCTTCATCGTTCTCAGCTTCCTTTTCATTTTCAAAGATACTGAGCTGTTTGCCGTGATCGCCCTTATCCTCGTCCTTCTGGATGGGCGGCAGCTCGTCCAGCGAACGGATCGAGAAACAGCGCAGGAAATGGTCGGTCGTACCGTAGAGAAGCGGTCTGCCGGGCAATTCCAATCTGCCCTTCTCTTCGATCAGACCCTTTGTCGTCAAGGAGCCGATAACGCCGGAGCAATCGACGCCGCGCACCTGCTCGACAAAGCTCTTGGTGACAGGCTGGTTGTACGCGATGACGGCAAGCACCTCCATCGCCGCCTGAGAAAGCGGGATGTTGCGCCTGAGATCCATCGCCTTGCGCACCTGCGGAGCGAACAGCTTAACGGACACCATCTGATAGCTGTCATTGAGCTGAATGATGGTGATACCGCGCTCCAGCTCGGCATATTCGCCGATCAGGATATCCATCTGCGTCTTGACGGCGCTTTCGGGGATCTCGAGCGCCTCCGAAAGGCGTTTGATATCTACGGGATCACCCGCCGCGAACAATATGGCCTCGATCGAGGAACGATATTCTTTTTCTGTCACGATGATCCCTCCTTACTTTTCAATCATATGGACGATCGCTTCATCGCCGTCGCCTTCGATACGGACGCGCTTGCCCTTGACAAGCTCCAATACCGCGAGGAAGGTAGCGACCAGCTCGCTTCTGCCGCTGCCAGCTTCAAACAGCTCCTTGTAGGTCACTGTCCTGCCATGCCACAGACGGCGCATCACGTGGATGATACGCGACGAAACGGATACGATCTTTTTACTGACGATGCCCGCGAACGCGGAGCGATCGGGCGGGAGCTTGCGCTGTCCGCGTCCGACGGCGCTGACATACGCCGCGGAGATATCCATCGGGTCATGGATGCGGTTATAGGTCAGATCGAACTCCACCTTGGACGGTGTCTTGGTGAAGGTGTCGAAGTCAACCATCGGGGCAAGCATACGGGCGATCTCACGGCACTGCTGATACTCGATCAGTTGTCCGGTGAGCTCTTTCTTCAAGTCCTCCGCCTCATCCTCATACTTCGGCAGAAGCATCGCGGATTTGATATACACCAGACGGGACGCCATCTCGAGGAATTCGGAGGCGATATCCATCTCATTCTCGCGCATCAGCTCGATCTGCTCCATATACTGCTCGAGCAGCTCGGCGATCGCGATATCATAGATGTCGATCTTGTTCTTGATCACCAGCGTGAGCAACAGATCCAAAGGACCGTCATAGACCTCAAAGTGATAGGTCAACTGTTTTTCGCCGACCTGCATCGTGTTTGCATCGGAGGGCAGGATGGTGATCTGATTATTCTCTTGTTCAGGCATCATACCACTCCTATGATTAATGTTGAGGTGATTTCTCTTATACCGGATAGAGCAAGCCCATTTTGGGAGGAGCAAGCCCGTTTCGGGAGGAGCAAGCCCCTCCCCTACAGATTTTATGATTTATTTGATAAAGGAAAACGGCAGTGCGGTGATCCAGTTGACAAAGGTCAGCACGTATTTGCTCAGAAAGTTGAGCGGAACACTCAGCACGCCCATCCATAACAGCGCGATCAGCACGATGGAGATGATGTTCTGGTAGCGATAGAACCACGCGACCGCTCTGTCGGGCAAAAAGACGAACAGGATCTTGGAGCCGTCGAGCGGCGGGATCGGAAGCAGGTTGAACACCGCTAAACTGACGTTGATCTGGATATAGAACACCAAAAACAGATTGAGATAGTAACCGAAGCCCTCACCGGTGAAAAACGCAGGCGCAAACGCGGCGATCGCGTGGAAGATCAGCCCGCCGACGATCGCGGCAACGATATTGGCGACAGGACCCATCAAAGCGACAATGCCCATGCCGAGCTTAGGGTTTTTGAAATTACGGGGATCGATCGGAACCGGCTTTGCCCAGCCGAATCCGAAGAGCAGCAGTGCCAGCGCGCCGAACGGATCGATATGCGCCATCGGATTAAGGGTCAGTCTGCCGCGGTATTTGACGGAAGTATCGCCGAGCTTGAGCGCGGTGAACGCGTGCGCCCATTCATGGAACGGCAACACGAGAAATACGATCACCAATATCGCGAGTACCTGTGTCAAAGCCGCGGTGAAATCCAAATTACCTCTGAGTAAACTGAACAGCATAAATATCACCAAATTATCAATTCTTATATTTACATTTCAATACAGATTATAGTATACTATAAATCGAAACAAATAGCAAGTTGAAAAAGATAGAATAAATTTTGAAAAAACACTTGCATTTTAAAAAGATTTCTGCTATTATAAACGAGTTAACGTATGTATTACTTTATATTATGATTTTCAAAGGAGGTGTACAAGCATGGCAAAATGTGATTTTTGCGGCAAGGATGTTAAATTCGGCATCAAGGT
>ONUI01000082.1 GCA_900320995.1 uncultured Eubacteriales bacterium | reverse complement strand
GCACTCTCAACTGAATAAATTATCCTTAAATAACCTCATCCGCCACAGTACCAAACCAGTAACTGTGGCGGATGTTCATTTACCTCATTTGACGCTTACCTATTGCAAAGTGATTTTTAAATGCCCGGCAGAATATCTCTGTCGGGCTGCTGCGATTGATTGACCATTTATTGTGCTTTGAAAAATTCTTTTCTAACACATTTTTGCAAGGTTTTCTAACGCTTTTCTAACCGACGTGCAGAAAACTTGCAAAAGTGCCGGGTATATACCCATTTCTATTGTCGAAATATATAGATGTATAGGCGTTTGGAGGACTGTATCATATTCAAAATGAATAAAAATTACCACCTAATGAATACGTCGATACACTCCAAAACCACGTGCCGAGGGTTCAAGTCCTTCTGCCCCTGCCACTTAAAGACTGTTGTATTGATAAAGTACGACAATCTTTTGCTATGTAAAGGGCTTATCGCAGATGGACTTGAAAGCCCGTAAAGAAAACAGTCCGGCGGACTGTTTTTAGGGCGTAGCGTTTATGTCTTTTTCGCATCGTAGAACGGCAACAAGCGAGGCAGCGATTCTCTTCCAAATAAATGTATTCTGCCCCTGCCGGTAAGAGTGTTGATAACGGACTTAAGTTATCAACACTCTTTTTTCTTATAACAGCTGTTCTGACGCATAAAAGAAAGAGCCGACCTTGCGGTCAGCTCTGTTTCGGGATCAAGTCGGATATCAGAATTATCTCGGGAATTCAGAATTCTGCTCTTCGCTCGAGATAGATGTGCAGAAAGTCTTTGAAAATCTGCTCCCAAGCGGTCTCGTGATGGGGCATTTCAAAGAGGATCACCTCATTGAGCTTTTCGGGCGGATAACATTCCTCTAAGATCTCATACGTCCATTCCGTGCTCTGATAGATCAGCTTTTCCTGATCATCGCCCGCGCCGGAATAGATGTAAAGATACGGCAGGACAGGTTGTAATTTAGAGTGGATCCAATCTCGCATATCCTCGGGAGTGTAGATGACGAAAGCAGGGGAGAGGACGCCTGCGGCACAAAACAGATCGGGGTGATTCAGCGCGGTGAAGAACGCCTGTAAGCCGCCCGATGAACTGCCGCAGATCGCGGTAGCATTCCTGCCGAGCTCTACCGGGAAATCTTTTTCGATGACGGGCATGACACGGTTGACGACAAAGTCGTCGAAGATCTCACCCTGCGGCGTGATTTGTAATTTCAGTTCCTCGGGGCAGTCAAGTTCTCCGATGGTGAGGGGCGTGAGCTCATTGGTGCGCTCCATCGGATCGCCGTCGTTGTGGATGCCGACGATGATCGCCGCCTTGCCGGTAGCCTTTTTCTCATCGCGGATCGTTTCACGCGTATACCAACAGCCGAATTCGACATGGTTATCTTCAAATAGATTCTGTCCGTCGGTCATATAGATAACGGGAAAGGTTTCTCCCGCTTCATGCTCGGGGATGAATACGCGTACTAAACGTTCTTCGTTGCTGTCGGGATACGGAATATATAAAGGTATGATCTTTTCTTCTATCATGATGATCCTCCTCGTTTCTGTTTAGATGTATTCCATTATATCATTGCCTGTAGTAAAAATCAACGGTGTCACATCAAGAATTGCAAAAGAATCACCGCGCAGGAGATTGACTCTTGCGCGGTGGCATTCAGCTTGTTTTTCGGACGAATTCATCGACGAGCGCTTCATAGCGCTGCGGATCGTAATAATAGGCAAGTCCGTGACCCGCGTCTGCGATCAGATAGCGCTCGATCATCTCGGGATTCGCCTTTTGCACTTCTTCGCTCATGGGCGCGGGGACAAAATCATCGCCGTCGCCGTGGATGATCATGATCGGAACGGTCGACTTTTTGACCTCCTTTGCCGCGGTGGTCTTGCTGACGTTGAACCGCCCGTAGATCAATCCGGAGAGCTTGATGACAGGCCAGCACAGATCGACATTGAGACCGACCAGCTGACAGACGTGACGGATGATCTTCTCAGCGTCGTTGAAGGGACAATCCGAGATGATCCCCTTGACGTTAGCGGGCAGCTCTTGTCCCGACGCCATCAGCACCGTGCCGCCGCCCATCGATATTCCGTGCAGATAGATGGGACGGTCTGTCCCAAAGCGCTTGCAGGCGCAGTCGATCCATGACAGTACGTCGAATCGCTCACGCATACCAAAGGTGATGGTGTGACCCTGTGAGCGCCAGTGGGCTCTTTCATCCACCATGATGACGGGGTAACCCTGTCGGATCAGTGACAATCCCACGCCCGAATAATCGCGCAGCGCGGAGCCGTGATAGCCGTGAAAGCAGAGGAACAGCGGCTTGGAGTCATCACCCTGATAATATCTCGCGCTGAGCTTGAGCCCGTCATAGGAGCGTATTGTGATAAATTCACACGGAAGAGCGGCGAGTTCCTTGACCTTCACCCGCGCCTCGTCCCGATAAGGGTGCTTCGATTTGGTGATCGGGCCCTTTGTTTCGGATATGTTCTTGATCGGATAATAAAATGTTTTATAATACGCCGCGAACAGAACGAGCAACAGTCCTATCAGTACCACGGCGAGGATGATCGCGAGAATCATAATATCACCTGAAATGGAAAGTTATTGAGAAGCCGGTCAACCGGGGGCACTCTTATAGTATTATTCTACCATATCCGACAGGTGAATGCAATCGATTCCGGTTTGTGAGCTTTTTTTATTGATAAAAATGTGAAAATATTTCTAATAAGTAGTGCTTTTTTTTGGAAACTGTGTTACAATATCACCAATAATGTGATTTTAACATTACAAAAACAAAGGAGAAGATTATTATGACTGTAACAAAAAAACTTGAAGGCACCAAACTGACCGCAACGATCGAGGGCCGTCTGGACACCAACACTACCCCCGAGGCGGAAAAGGAATTGGCAGGCAGCCTTGATAACGTGACCGAACTGATCCTTGATTTCAAGCAGCTCGATTACATCTCTTCCGCAGGTCTTCGTCTGCTGCTGATGCTGCAGAAGAAGATGAACGCGCAGGGTTCCATGAAGATCCTTAACGCCAACGCGATCGTTAAAGAGATTTTTGAAGTAACCGGTTTTTCGGATGTATTAACTGTCGAATAAGGAGAACCCCATGACGGACATAATGCAATTGATTGAGCAACATACCCACAATCACCCTCAGGCTTCGATCCTGTACGATGACGCGCATGCAAGAGGCATTACCTATGCCCAGCTCGATGATATGAGCGGACGTTTATATGCCTACTTAAAGCAGCAGGGGATAGGCAGGGAGGATTTTGTCCTGATCAAGCTTCCCCGCGGTATCCTGCCCGTTATCGCGATGTTCGGCGTGTGGAAAGCGGGTGCTGCATGGGCATTGGTCGAAGATACCTATGCGCCCGAGCGTATCGCCTATATCCGCAAGGATTGCGGCTGCAAGGCAGAGCTGAATTCCGACAACTGGGACGATATCATGGAATGTGAGCCTCTGTCGGGACATGAAAAGACTGATCCGCATGACGCGGCATACGCGATCTATACCTCCGGCACCACAGGCAATCCTAAGGGCGTATTGCACGAATACGGCAACCTCAGCCGCGCGATCGAGTCGATCCGTGTCAATGGCGAGGATCCCTTCACCGGTAAGGAGCGCGTCGCGCTTCTCGCGCCGATGAACTTTGTCGCTTCTGTCATCCTTATCTTGAAGCTGTTCAGCATAGAGTGTGCCAAGCTCTTTGTCGTCAGCTACGCGACCATCAAGAATCCCCTCGCGCTGAAGACCTATTTCCTCGAAAAGCGCATCAGCGTCACCTTCCTGACGCCTTCTTATGTTCGTATGCTCGGCAACACCACCGGTCCCTTCCTGCGCATGCTGGTCGTCGGCAGTGAGCCCGCGAACAATCTGTATAATCCTAATCTGGATCTGATCAATGTCTACGCGGCGTCCGAAAGCGGCTTCGCGGTAGGTGTATTCACGATCGATAAGGCATATGAGACCTGTCCGATCGGCAAGCCCGAGATCGAGACCGAGATCACCCTGATCGGTGAGGACGGCAACAAGGTCGAAGAGGGCGAGATCGGCGAGCTGTGCTTTGAGAACCCTTATGTGCGCGGCTATCTGAATCTTCCCGAAGAAACCGAAAAGGCATTCCAAAACGGGGTCTATCATTCGGGTGACCTCGCGCGCTGTGACGCGAACGGCAACTATGTCCTGCTCGGCAGATCGAACGATATGATCAAGATCAACGGTAACCGTATCGAACCCGCTGAGATCGAAGCCGCCGTCAAGGAAGCGCTCGGTATCAAGTGGGCTGCGGCACGCGGCTTTGAAGAAAGCGGCAAGAGCTTTTTGTGCGCGTATTACATCGAAGACATCGAGATCGATTCCGACAAATTGAGAGCGGAGCTTTCCAAGCGCCTGCCGTATTATATGATCCCGTCTTATTATATCAAGGTCGATAAGGTACCCTTGAAGCCCAACGGCAAGATGGATCGCAAGGCGCTGCCCGAACCGGAAGCTGACGACTTCAAAACCGAGTATGTCGCTCCCGAGAATGAAACGCAGGAGAAGCTCTGCCACGCGATGGAGACCGTGCTCAAGCTCGCGCAGGTCGGCATCCATGACGACTTCTATGAGATGGGCGGCGATTCGCTGACTTCTATCCGCTTGATCACCGAGAGCAATTTGCCCGGACTCAACGCGGGCGATATCTTCCGCGGCAGAACGCCGGAGAAGATCGCCGAGATCTATTTGGAAAGACGCGCCAACGAGGGCGATGACTCTCCCGATATGATCCAGGAGAAATCCATCAAGCAGGATCACCCCCTGACGACGGAGATGCTGTATATGGTGGACTATCAGCTCTATACGCCGAAGTCGACGATGTACAACCTGTTCACCGTGATGAAGATGGATAAGACCATCTTTGAGCCGCAGAAGATGGCACAAACACTGTGTACGGTCATCAAGCACCATCCCGCGCTGTTGACGACCTTCCACTTCAACGAGGACGGCGAGGTCATCCAGCGTTATACGCCCGAGATCTTCGACGAGATCCATGTCGAGAAGATCAGCGAGTTTGAGTTCGGCAATATCAAAGATAATCTGGTCCAGCCGTTCAAGATCATCGGCGGCAAGCTGTTCCGCTGCCGCGTGTTTGAGACGGAAAAGAACGTTTATATCTTCTTCGACGTACATCATACGCTCTTTGACGGTACTTCCTTCAAGGTGTTCATGGCGAATGTCGGCAAGGTCTATATGGGCGCTCAGCCTGAGCCGGACTACTATTATTACATGCTCCATCAGCGTGAGCACGCTCAGGAAACTGATTTCTATAAAGAGAGTAAAAAATATTTTGAGGACAGATATGACGGCACAAAGTGGTCGAGCAGTCCCAATACCGACCAGACGTCGCGCGACAATGAGCTGGGCGAGATCTTTGCCGAGCTCGGCGTGGAGCCTGTCCAGCTGAAAAACATCGAGAACAAATACAGGATCAGCCGTAACGAGTTCTTTATCACCATCGGCTTGCTCGCGATCGCGATCTATAACGGAAAGTATGACGTGAAGATCAGCTGGATCTACAACGGCCGTGAAGAGATGGAACTGATGAACACAGTCGGACTGCTGTTCCGCGATCTGCCCGTCGGCGTTCATCTCAATGATAAAATGACCCTGCGCGATCTGTTCGCGGACGTCCACGAACAGGTGCAGAAGGGCATCGAGCACTGCTGTTATCCGTATGTCGACATCACCTGCGATATCGGTGACGGTGAGGCAGCTTATGTCCTGTATCAGCAGGATATCCGCGATACCGGCGGACTGGAGGATTACAACGTCGAGACCATCGACGTGCGCCAGAATCAGGCGGCTTCTCAGACGATCCTCGATATGGAGATCCTCGACGGTGAGGACGGCTTGATGCTGATGATCGACTTTGCCGCCAGCCGCTATGAGGACAGCAGCATGGAGCTCTTCCGCAATTACTTTGTCCGTCTGGTACAGACCATCGTCAAATACGATTCTCAGAAGGACGTCACCCTCGGTGAACTCCATAAGAAGGTCATTGATAAGACCAACTTCTTCGACTTCCTCAAGACTATTCTCAGGAGAAAGATGTAATGGAACAATCGGTTTCAATATCTGTGCGCGACAGGATCAGAGCCGCTTACGGTGTGAACGGTAAAAGTGTTATAACGGTACGTTCGTCGGACAGCAGGACGAGGGGATCCTTACCTTTCGGGGGATCCCTTACGCCAAGCCTCCTGTCGGCAGCCGTCGATGGAAGCGTCCCGCGCCCGCGCCGCAGGACGACGGCGTTTATGAAGCCTATTATTTCGGCAAAAGCCCGATCCAGACGGAGTGGGAGACCGAGCAGGGCTCCTACTATCCGCAGGGTGAGGATTGTCTGTATCTGAACGTTTGGGTGAATCGTACCGATACCACTGCAAAGAAGCCTGTCATGGTGTTTTTCCACGGCGGCAGCTTCGGTTGGGGCGGTACCGCCGACCCGCTGTATGACGGCGCGAATTTTGTGAAGCAGAATCCCGATATCATTCTCGTTACCGTCGGCTATCGCGTCGGCTTGATGGGCTTTGTGGATTTCTCGGAGCTCAAGGGCGGCTCGAACTTTGCCGACGCGCCGAATCTGGGCATCCTCGATCAGATTGAGTCGCTCAGATGGGTGCAGAAGAATATCGCGTTCTTCGGCGGCGACCGCAAAAACGTCACCATTTTCGGCGAATCTGCCGGCGGCGCGAGTGTATCGCTGCTGCCGATCATCCCCAAGGCGTTCGGTGGCGCTGACCTTCTCCAAGGAACAGTGCAAACCGTTTACGCGCCGACTGATCGAGGAGACCGGCATCCATTCGATGGCGAAGCTCATGGCGCTCCCCGAAAGAGAGCTGATGAAGCTGAACGAGAAGCTGAACGCCTATAATAACTTCCCCCAGCGTGACGGACGCCTGATCCCCGTAAAGCCGTATGAGGCGTATGAGGCGGGTAAGACGGCGCATATCGATATGCTGATCGGTACCAACAGCGATGAATCGCGGTATTGGGTAGGAGAGCTCGGCGGCATCGTGCCGTATCGGTTCAGTATCCCCGTCAAGTTCGAGAACGATATGAAAACGCTCGATAAGAAGGACAAAAATCGTGTCAGGGCATTTATGCACAGGCTCGACGGATACGGTATCTGGAAGATGTCGGAATTCTATGACGAGATGATGTTCCGACTGCCCGCTGTCAAACAGGCGGAGTGTCACTCCGAACACGGCGGCAAGGTCTATATGTACTACTGGACGGAGCCATCCGCCAAGGAGTATTGCGGCGCGTGCCATGCGGTCGAGCTTTCTTATGTGTTCGGCAATCTCCACAATACGATCTTTACCGGTGAACGCGGCGACGAGGCGCTGTCCGAACAGGTGATGACCATGTGGGCGAACTTTGCCCGCACCGG
>ONUI01000275.1 GCA_900320995.1 uncultured Eubacteriales bacterium | reverse complement strand
TTGCCGCCGCTTTGCAGACCCAGCTCTCTGCCGGAGGGGTCGATCGTGCCCAGCGCGGTCGTCGACGGCAGCAGCGCGTAGGGGAACATCAGCCGCAGGATGGCGAGCATCCTCAGGCTCAGTTCCAATGTACCGCCCGGCATATCCCTGAACGGCGTATCCTGATGGGTGATAAACGGCCCGATACCGATCATATCGGGCTGCAGCTCCTGCAAAAAGCGCAGATCGGCGATCAGGTTGTCTGTTGTCTGATAGGGTGAGCCGACCATGAAGCCCGCGCCGACCTGGTAACCGATCTCTTTGAGATCCCACAGACAGCGCTTGCGGTTCTCGCTGCTCATATTCCGCGGATGGAGCTTGCTGTAATGGGCGGGATCGGCGGTCTCGTGCCGCAGCAGATAGCGATCCGCGCCCGCTTCATAATACCGCTCATAGCTTATGCGCGGTTTTTCGCCGATCGAGAGCGTTACGGCGCAGTCGGGATATTGCTTTTTGATAGAGCGGACGATCTCGCAGATCATATCATCGGTGTAATACGGATCCTCACCGCCCTGTAAGACAAAGGTGCGGTAGCCCAGCGCGTAGCCTTCTTTGCAGCAGGAAAGGATCTCCTCCTTGCTCAGTCGATAGCGTTCGGCGTGCTTGTTCCCCGCGCGCAGTCCGCAGTACAGGCAGTCGTTCCGGCAATAGGAGGTGAACTCGATCAGCCCGCGCAGATAGACCTTGTCGCCGTACCACTGTCGGCGCACTTCATCCGCCGCTTGGGTCAGCGCCGCGTCATGTGAGGGATCCTCGATCAGCGCTTTGAGCTCACTGTCGCTGAGATCGCGATCTTTTCTTAACTTTTCCACCAGTTGATCTGTCATAGTGATCTCCGTATCTGTCAAATCAGTCAATCAACCCTTCCCTTTGGGCACTTACGCGGTAAACCGCTGTGTATGGGATCCTTTTATCGGTTCCCATGCAAGGCTCTCCCAAGAAGCGGAGCATACCTGCGAACGCTGATTGGCTGAGAGCTACTGCCATAACCATTAGTTCGCTCCTCGCAATGACTATTTTGTAATGATGATCATCTCATACCATTGTACACGATATTTTTTCGATGTCAATATAACCTACCTGATAAGTATGCAATATCTTTTTTACTCGTTTTGCGGGGTGATCTCTCCCGAAAAAACCGAAATGCCAATTTCTCCCATTATTCTTTTGTCGATAGTGTGAATTTTGACCCTATAAATTTATGCAATATTACAGAAATTTTTAAAATTTCTTAAAAAATAATGAATTTGTATGGTAAATACTCTTGTTTTTTTTTATTGGCTTGTGCTATAATAGGAATACCATTATATTAGGAGGATTTCTCATGAAGAAAATTATTAGCATTTTGCTTGCTGTAATGCTGGTAGTATCTGTCGCGGTTGTATCCGCAGGCGCTTATAACAACGATGGTGACTACTCGAAGGTGAATTCCGGTAACACGTATAATCCTGGTGGCTCCTATACAGTAGATGCCAACACTCCCTACTCTGAAGAAGCTATAAAACAAACTACCGGATCTTTAAGTGATACTCAAACGTTTTATTTTCAGGCTGACGTAGATTGGGCTAATAAGTACAATACTTTCCCCGGACCTGATCTTCCCGACAATGAGCCTTATATGCACGCATGTGCTTATTGGCCTTCCGGTAACGGTTCTGATTGGACAGATGTCGGCGGTGGAACAGTTGCGTGGGTTGGCTTCCAAGCACATTTAGTAGATAAGGAAAGCCGTATTTACTCAGTTACTATGCCTAACGACGGTGGATCTCCGATGGTAGTTCTTAACAACGGCATCAATGGTGGTATGGATACAACAAAGGAAATTTACAGTTATGCTCGACAGTATGCTGACCTGAACACTGAGGGCGCATATGAGGGCGACTTTGACACTCTGCCTGAGGGTTCTCCCAAACAGGATGATTTCGACGGTTGTATTGCTATCAAAAATCCTGACGAAATGTCTGAGAATCCAGTAAGTCATATTTTATCATACGGTATAAATTGGTATGTCTACTACGGCGACGGCTGCTACGGAGAATATCCGACAAACAGCCCGAACTTCCACGGCCAGTATGCTTCCTGTGTGAACCCCGAGCACGATCATCCCATGCCCGGTGACGTCAACAACGACAAGGTTGTTGATGTACTCGATGTTCTTTACATCCAGTACTACCTCATCGGCGATCTGCCCGATGGTGCTACTTTCGATTTAGTTACCGCTGATGTTGACGGCGACGGTTACATTTCCATCATCGACGCTACCCGTATCCAGAGATATCTGGCTCACCTGTGCAACATTGACGGCACCAAGCCCGACAAAGAAGCAGAATAATTATTTAAGACTATTTACAGCGCTCTCGCTTGAGGGCGCTGTTTTTTTGTTTTGATCAACAAAACCCCTTGCCCTCTCCCCCATTCTCCCTTATAATAGAATAGAAGAAGGTTTACTAACTCCCCTTTCGGGTCGTCGGATACGCGTATCCCGCTGACCCCTACGATTTATCACTGTAACACTTTCATCAAATAACTGTCACATTCCCGTATTATGATATAGGTAAACCAAAAACCGGAGGCACAGCATGAGCAAATTACTGATCGTTGACGATGAATTTCGCATCCGCGAGTTGATCAAAAAATACGCCCTGTATGAGGGTCACGAGGTCGATGAAGCGGAAAACGGCATGGTCGCCGTGAGCAAATGCCGCAACAACACCTATGACCTGA
>ONUI01000031.1 GCA_900320995.1 uncultured Eubacteriales bacterium | reverse complement strand
GTGAGACCTCCGATATCAGTTATCCCTATACCGTAGGCGAGGATCAGGTATTTATCCTCAATGATTTTCGTGACGATACGAACGACAGCCGTACGTTCGGCGCGGTCAGCATGAAGGACGTCAAAGGACCCGTCCTCCTCATGCTGCGCAGAAGAAGCTTTTGATTCGCACATACCCCATATCATCGAAGCTATATTTTTCTACCATCGTCTATATACGTAGCGGGGCGTGCGGAAGGCGCGCCTTTTCGTGCTTTATTGATATCGGTCAACCGATCGAGTACAACGAGCAACAATGATGTTGCAGTTTCATCCGAAAAGGTCATTGCGAACCTCCCTTAAGAGGTGTGGCGATCTCAACCTATAATTATTCGTCATTGCGAACCTCCTTTAGGAGGTGTGGCGATCTCAACCTATAATTATTCGTCATTGCGAACCTCCTTTAGGAGGTGTGGCAATCTCAACCTTTTCATATTGACCCCCGGCGTGTGCCTTTGCTCCCATGGGTGGGAGCTTCCCGATTCTGTATGCAATTTTGCAGAAATAAATATTTTTTATCCTAAGGAGGAAAAAACCATGAAAAAACGTTTTTCAAAACTCATGGCGATCGTAATGGTCTTCGCGCTGATCGTTGCTTTTGCCGCAATCCCCGCTTCGGCGTACACCGCCATTCGAGGCACATCCACAACATTTAACAAATACCTGATTCTTGACGAGAATGCGAAGGTTCCCGATGTAACCTTCACCTACACGATTACGCCCGGCGTTGCTGTCGCAGCACGTGCTCCCGGAACAAATGGCGCAGAGGATAAAGGTACGGTTGCGATTCTGGCAGGTATCGGCACTCCTAGTGTCGGTTCTGCTGTATTTAAAGGAACAGGCACTAATCCCGATGTACCCGTGACGACAGAGATCAGCGGCGTTACTCTTGAAACCGGTAAAGGTCATGTTGACAAAACCGTTACAATTGATTTTTCGGAGATCACTTTCTCTGAACCCGGTATCTACCGTTATGTACTGACGGAGCAGGAGAATGCATATAAAGGCATTTCCTATGATATCACCAACAACAATAACAAAACGCGTTTTCTTGATGTTTACGTTAATGATTCTGATGGCGTCCTCAGCGTCGGCAACTATGTACTTCATAAAACTGCTACTGAGATCGAGCCTAACAATACTTCCGGTTCAAATGCTTACAGCGGCACAGAAAAGTCGGTAGGCTTTGTTAATGAATTTGAGAGTGCAAACCTTGAGTTTGGTAAGGAAGTAATCGGTAACCAGGGTTCCAAGGATAAGTACTTCAAATTTACTCTTGCCATTACCAACGCGCAACCCAACACAGAATACAACCTTGTAAGAGACGCTGATGCAACCATCGCGGCAAACGCTGCTACCAAAACTGACTATAACGGAAAGCCAAACCCCACAAGCTTTACTACTGATGCAAACGGCGCAGCTACTGTGGAGTTCTATCTCCATGACGGACAGTATATCACTGTAAAGGATCTTCCTTACGGTTCGAGTTATTCCGTTACCGAGGATGAAGAAGATTATTTCAAGAGAGAGGGTATCCAGGAGAATGTCGCAACGCATAACAGCGCTATCCACACCGGTGCAATCAGCGGCACTATGACGGATGCGAATGTTTATACCGGTTTTACCAATGAGCGTAACGGCATCATCCCTGCCGGCGTGCTGCTGACCGTTGCTCCGTTCGCAATCGGTCTGCTGCTCTTCGGCGCACTGGCGATCTTCTTCATCGCGAGAAAGAAAAAGAGAGCGGAAGAGGAATAATCTCTTCTGAATCAACGCGTTATCTTAACGCTTCTCTTTAGCGCTTCTTTGACCGCGGCTTTTGCCGGGTCATGATCTTACAAACTCCGACAGAGGTGAATCCTCGCGCGCGTGTTCGGCGGTTTGAAAATGCTTGAAAAAGCATGATTCCCCTAAGATAAGAAATTGAAGGGAGGCAAAGGTATGCTGCGAAAAACGATTCGATTTATGGACTCCGCCGTCAATCGAATTGTCGCTATCCTTTGCCTCCTGCTGTTTCTTATATGCCTTTACGCCATGATCGACGCGGTCAATGTCTATCTGAACGCGAACGATAAGAGCGTACTCAAATACAAGCCTCAGCTCGGTCACGGCAGTGAAGCGCTCGGAGAGCTTTCCGATGACGCCGTCGCGTGGCTGACGATCGACAACACATCCATTGACTACCCTGTCATGCAGGGCAGGAACAATGATGAGTACATCAACAAAGATCCTTTCGGAAATTTCTCGCTGTCCGGCGCTATCTTTCTGGACAGCAGGAACAGCGCGGACTTTTCCGACCCTTACTCGATACTCTACGGTCACCATATGGAGCATGGAGCCATGTTCGGCGCTCTGGATGACTTTAAAAAACAGGAGTATTTTGATCAGCACCGCACCGGTACGCTGATCACGACCTCGGGTCAGGATTACACCATCCGGCTGTTTGCCGCCTGTAAGGCAGACGCGACAGAAAAGACGGTGTTCGATCCGCCCGAAAGTAACAACGAAGAACTGCTGCAATATCTCAAGCAGCACGCGGCGGTCTTAGAGCCGCAGGGCGTTGACGCCCAAAGCAGAATACTGGCGATGTCTACCTGCCAGTCAGCCGAAAACGTAGAGAGAATGATCGTTTTCGGCATATTAACACCGGTCACATAACCGATAAGGAAGTATTCATGAAAAGAGTATTTGCTTTCAGCGTTGTTTTGGCGCTGATCTTCGCTGTGCTGGGCGCTCATGGCAGCGCCGCTCAGACAGCGCCCGTCGATATCTGGGTAGATATCAAAAACGGCGGCACGGCGGTCATTATCACAGAAGTCAACAGCCCCCTGCCCGATCGGTCGAGTATGACGCTCGACGACGGACAGACCGAGGCGTTCCATATCGATTTTTCCGAAGCGGGCACCTATGCTTATACCATCAGGATAGAGCCCGACGACAGAGAGATCACCTTTGACGACACTGTATACCGTGTCAATGTGTTTGTCACGGAGGAGAGCGGAAGGCTTTATACGAGTATCGTGATCTACAATCAAAAAACCGGCGGCAAGTATTCCCCTCAGGGGTACGATGAGCCGTGCACGGTCACCTTTGTCAATGACGTCTCCCCCATCACACCCGATGAAACGACCGCTCCGACACAGTCGGGCGAGAGTGCAACGACATCCGAGACGGTCACAGCGACAGATCGGGATTCGGGAAGCGCAAAAGGCGATTCAGGCGATTCAAACAATGACGCGAAAAACGCGTCGAAGGAATCGGACGTCAAGTCCCGTCCACAGACGGGCGATGATTCACGGCTGGACTTTTTTCTGCTGCTTGCGATCATCGCGTCAGCGGGACTGTTCATGCTGTCGGTATTCTATTACCGCTCTGTTGTGAAGGAAATACAGAAAGGATAAATCTTTACTAACTGAACCGACTTAGAAAGTTCCGGAAAGGAGGGTCGGCATATGCGATCATACAACAGAATATTGTCAATCGCCGGCAGCCTGCTCTCCTTGAAGAAGCATCCGCGCGGAAGCGTCAGCCGACAGATCATGTGCCGGATCTTCTGCATCGTGTGCGCGCTGACAATTCTATTATCGAGTTTTCCGCTGTCGGTATTTGCCGTGACCGGCTCCGACGGTCTTCGTAATCAAAGCATCGAGCTGAATCTGGACACCGAACCGGACGCGACCGTTAAGCTCAACGGTATCATGCCGCACAACGCCGTCGCGACCGTCACGGATGTGACCGGCGACTATGCGGCGGACTTCGACGTGCTCGAACCTTCATCGGTCATCGCCGCTTATGATATCACTATCACTCACGGTGACAAGGAATATCAGCCCGATGAGAAAAAGCCGATCCATGTGGAGATCGCCCATCCGGGGATCAGCGGCAACACAGAGACAAAGCTCGTGCACATCAAGGATGACGGTACCCGCGAGGAGATCGAGGACTTTACCGTTGAGAACGGCAAGCTCAGCTTCTACGCGACGGGCTTCAGTATCTATGAGATCGTTGAGATCAACAGCGGAGGCGCGACCGGCGAAATAGTCACGGATCTCGATGAGCTCACAGATCCCGCCTATGATGAATTCGGTTTCATCCTGTATTACATCCCCCAAGGCAATAATACCCCGCCGACATACTTTACCTCCACAGTCAACGGCACCGGAGCCCTTGTTGAAACTACAGACGAAACACAGGCGGCTGTTTGGCATTTTGAAAAGTCGGGAGACAGTTACAACCTGTATACCTACGTCAATAATAACCAAAAGGTGTATCTGCATAATATCAGTACTGCAAGTATAAACGGCGGCAATGGGGTAGAGCTGTCGTCGACAACGGCGGATCTGCTCGATTTGGATCCTACCGCTCAGTCTCCAAAAGGATTCTATTTCAAGCTGCACGACGTGAGTAAGTGGCTCCAGCATTCCGGCAGCGGCAATGGCATCCGTTATTACAAGGATAAAAACAACCTTAATAACTCAAGAATATTTATCAAGCACTATTCTCCGGCGGGTCTCGACGTCTCTGCGGTCGAAAAACTCGTCGAAAAGCCGTACGGTCTGTTCCATTACTCGAACGGCTCAACGGTAGGTAACGCGCTTATGGCGGAGGGCGATACCCATTCTCTGGTCAGGCTCGTCATAACGGCTGAAGGCAGAAACCGTGTTCTTTATGTCGACGAGGACAACGAGATCGATCAGTGGCAGTTTAACTACGATGCTAATTCCGATATGTTCACAATATCGGTGCAGACGTCTTCGGGAACAGAGTATCTGTGCGCCGACAGCAACGGTGTTTCGACAACGGACGATCCCGCAAGCGCCGGTTTGTTCCACGTAAGTATCTCTGAAGATCATCGCGTCCAGCTTGAGTCAAACGGTTATTATGTGAACTACGAGCCCAGAGCTCAGGATCAGGGCGGCAGCCGCTTCAGCGTCACGAGAAACCCCGCCGAAGGCTTTACATGGCTCAATCTTCTCGATCGCGCGTCTTTGGACAGTGATATGATCACCTTCTCGGCTGACCGAGTGAGCGTATCCGATATCCCCAGCGGTCAGAAGGTCATCGTATATATCCGTGTCTGGAACGAAGAAGAGCTGCGCTACGATATGTACGCGGTCGACCGCGACGGATCGCTCTATCCCTGCTATGCCTCCGGCGGCAAGCTCGAGTGGCTCGGCGACAGCACCGGCTCGCTCGAATGGGAGTTCACCGAGTATCTCGACCCGGTCACCAAGCTGCCTAACTATTATTATGAGCTGTACAATCCGTATTCTGAGAAATACCTCGCGCCGCAGATGCAAAATAATCAGGTACTGTCCGAAAACCCGATCGGTATCAACATACCCGGCAGAAGGGACGGCGAGTTCTACAGTAACGTGATCGCGTGGGACAACACCAGATACGCCTATATCGGTCTGCGTCCCAACGCGGACAAAACAGCGCTTGAGCCCTGCTCCGAGTCTGCTGCCCTGCCCTTCTATTTTGCGACGCTTGAGGAGCTCAACCTCAGCGACAGACTGCACGAGGTACCCACTCTCGATAACAACCAGTACGGCATCAAGATGAGGATGGTCAACTTCGATTTTGTCAGCGATCCCGCAGTCTTGGCTGCTCACCCCAAATTAACATACGGCGCTTCGAACGGCTCCGAATTCACATGGGAGTATTTTAACGGTGGAGGTATAGATAAACTTACGCCGAATCTTCTCAGCACATGGCTTGAAGATAACGGTTATCCCACAGCTACTCCGACCGGACTGAACATAATCGACGCCTTTACCGGAGCAAAATCGAGAGCTGTCAACCATCTGTTCCTTGAGAGCGTACATGAGTCGAGCGGATATTTTGAATTTGACAGCACCCAGAACTTCGCTACGCTGAAGCAGCAAAACGGCAACGGTACAGTCAGCTGGAACCCAGGAGATAACGGCGAGACGGACTTTATCGTATATCATGAACTGGGTACGCATGATAGAAGATCAGACGCTTTCTCTTTGAAGCACGGACAGTTCTACCCTTATGATACCATCTTGCCCGGCGTTTACTGTGTGGGCAACCCGCAGAACCTGTACTCATCTCTGACGTCGCCAAACGATGGAAGCTTGGGAAGACTGGAGGAGTATGACCCCAGAAAGTACGAGCAGTTACATCTTTTGCAGTCAGAAAAAGCCAACGCTGATTTCTATTTCGGCATGGAGATGGAAGCCTCCTTCGTACAGACGCCGTCCGGACTGGACGCTTGGGGACACGATATCATCTTTGAGTTCACCGGCGACGACGACTTCTGGCTGTATGTTGACGATCAGCTCGTTCTCGACCTCGGCGGTACTCACTCCGCTCTTATGGGTACGATCAACTTCCGTACCGGCGACGTTTACTACGACAAGAAAAACGCCAAAGTTCACGGCACTATGGGACACTCCACCCTGCGCGAGATCTTCGAAAACAACTACAGGGAGAAGTACCCTAACGCGACTGACGCCGAAGTCGAAGAATACCTGGCAGAGTATTTTGAAGATGGAGAGACCGTCTTCAAGGATTATTCCAACCATACCATGAGGATGTTTTACATGGAGCGCGGCGCTAACGCCTCCAATCTGCATATGCGCTTCAATATCGCGGCTGTTACACCCGGAAACGTTGTTGTCAACAAAAGCGTCAGCGGTGAGGGCGCGGACGCGCTCGATATGGACTTTCTTGAGTATCCTTTCCAGATCTTTTATACCGTGCCCGAAGGAACTGACCACGAGCCCAGTGATTGGATCCCGCTCACAAACAGTGACGATCTGGTTCGAGTGACCTATCAGAACAACAGTCAACCGGTCACCTTTGTCCGAAGTTACCGACCTCCCGGCTTGCCTGAAAATCAGGCTTATGAAAATGTTTACTTTATCAATCCGACTAAGAACGCGGAGATTTCCTTCCCCGATGACGCTATGACCTACAAGGTCGTTGAGTGTGCCGTCAACCCGTCCATTTACGGTGATGTCACGATCAACGGCGAGGAGGTTCCCGAAGACAGGATCGAGATCAGGGGCGACCTGAGAAGCTACTCATCCGAGTCCGGTTCCGCTTTGGCTCGTCCGAGCATTTCTTTTGATAACCATGTTAACAAAAATGTTATCAAGGATCTGTTGGTTACCAAAAAGCTTCTCGATGAGAACGAACAGGAGATTACGGACGACCCCGCCACCTTCAACTTCAGGCTTTCGATATCGTCCGTTGATGTCCCGTTAGAGCAGATTCCGCTCGCTAATATGTACAACTACCTTGTGCTTTCTCCGGATAAAAATATCTGCCGATACGATACCGAAACACAAGGCTTTGTCGATACGTCGATCCTTTATAACCGCGCAAACTACAAATCTATACAGAACGGCGAAGTCTCCGGCTTAACCGTTGACGACGTTACATTCAAGACCTCGGGCTTCGGTTCGATCTCTGGTATCCCCGCGGGCTACACGATCTGCGTCCCCGGCCTCCCGGTCGGCTCTGTCTTCAAGGTGACAGAGGAGCCCAAGAACGGCTACGGACTTATACGTTATAAGCAAGTCCTGGGCACCAAGATACTGGAGGATCATACGGTCCAGGATATCGCCTCGTATCATCTGTATGATGATAACACGGTTAACGCAGGTAAGGTCATAGCCGAAGAGAACCCCCAGATGGAGGTCCATAACCGAAAGGGCTACGGCATATCGGTAAAGAAGGAATGGAGCGATCTGAGCAAAACGACCGGACATTCTACGATCTATACGGCGGTTTATGTTGACGATCAACTGCTCGAAGGCTCCGTTAAGGAGATCAAATCCCCCTCGACCTCAGCTAACTATTTCTGGACGACTCTGCAGCCCCAGGCAAACGGCAGTCCCCGTACCGATCTGAGCGATTATGTGATCAAGGAGGTCACCATCAGCAATCAAGATCCTTCTGTGTCCGACGACGGAACGGTCATCAACCCCGGCACGGTAACGCCGCTTTCATCGGGTGACAGGATCAACCTTGTCGCGACGCGTATCGCCTCGGAAACACCCGCGGGAGAGAGCCCGGATAAGGCATATGACTATATCGTTACCTATGCTCAGAACAGTGTCACAGAATCCACACGCGAGGACACCGTCAAAAACACGCGTGAGGGAGGTATCGCGATCCGGCTGTTTAAGTGGGATTCTACCGATCCGCTGTCGAACGGTCAGTTCACGCTGACCGACAACTCCGGCACCAGCGTCGGCACTTATTACTCCGACTCGGCGGGCATAGTCACCATACTTTATGACTTTGTCAAGAACCAGACTTACACGCTGACTGAGACCGCTGCGCCGAGAGGCTATGTCGGTCTGCAGAAGAAACTGTGCTTCAAGGTCAACAACGACGGCTCGGTTTCGCTGTTCTATGAAGACGGCGATGTATGGGGAACAAAGCAAGACTGCGAAGATGATACGCACTGGGCGAACACTAAGCCCGGAAGTAACGGTCTGAGCGCGTATATCGACATATACAACAAGCCGTTTAACTTCAAGCTCGTCAAGATGGACAACGTTGAAACAGGTTTGATGCTGGACAACGCTCACTTCGCGCTGTATAAACAGACTAATACGACGATAGGCGGTTATGAAAAGAACCGCGATCCCTTGACCGGCTTTGAGGATATGGTCACCGTCAACGGCGAGCTGTATATCTGCGGCGGCGACAGCGGCAGAAGCATCAATCCTGGCGCTAACGGTTCCGTCTATTTCCTGACCGAGATCCAGGCTCCGCTGAACTACACTAAGCTCGAGGACGACATCATCTTCCGTGTATCGCCGCTCGGCAAACCTGAATTGATCGGCGACTCCTATAACGGTCAGCTGGTCGAGACCGAGGACAGCTTTATCTATACGCTCAGCGTACCGAATGAGAAGAAAAACGATAACAAGATCCTCACCGTCCGCAAGGTCGTATCGGGCAGCGCGGCTGACACCGATCTGGAATTCGCCTTTACGCTGACGGTGGAAGGCGCCGAATCGACCGACACATACGAGTGGTTGAAAAACGGCGTCGCGCAGAGCGAGGGCATCCACTCCGGCGACACGTTCTATCTCAAGCATAATGAAACGGCGGAGTTCGCCGTTCCGCAGAACGCGTCCGTCACGGTGAGTGAGCAGAGCGGCAATTATTCGGCGTCGTTCCAGCTGGATGACACGCCGTCGGAGCAAACAAACTCCAAGAGCTTTACCGTAGCGGATGATACGATGCTCGTAGTGACAAACACACTCGGCCATATCATTCCGACCGGTCTGTTTGACACCATGCTTATCTTGTGGGAGATCGTGCTCCTGCCGGCAGGCATCACGGCGTTCTTCCTGTGGTATCGAAAGAAACACTATCGTTTTCCGTTTCGCTGAACGTTACCGTTGAAATAACAAAATAATCAAGCCCTTTTACAGCATAAGGAAAGCTGTAAAAGGGCTTTTTTATATAAGATTCTTCGGCTTTTTATTCGTACAAGATAGCATACATCGAATCCATCAGTTATCGTTTTTTTCACTGTTCGGTTTGGTCGGAATCATTTCATCCCGGTGGCCTGCAGCCAAGTCGCAACATCGTCGGAGAGCGTTGCTCCGCCCGAGTAATGAACGGAAAGACCTTCGCCGATATCGGAATTCGGCGCGAGCTTGGCGATCGCTGTCAAGCTCTGTCCGAAGCGTCCGCCGCCGCTGATCAGGATATAATTGTCAGTAATCACCGGTTCCTCCTTATTGACTGTCTGTGTCGGCACATCGCTTTGAGCAGAATTGTTCTGCGGCGTAGCCCAAGGAGCCGTCTGATTCTCCTGAGCGGGATTCATCACCGCGTTCAATACAATGCCGCTGACGACAACGGCAACTAACAAAAGCGCATATAACAGAGCCGCTTTTCTGTTCTCCTTCTTTTTGATCGATCTGAGGAAGAGCGACAGCAGATATGCCGCGAAGCCCCACGCAAGGAGCATCGCGAGGTTCTCGAGGATCACGAGCCACCATGCCTTGGAATAATCGAGGAATGCGAAGGGATTCTTGAACAGCATATAATTGAGCATACCCGATCGAAAGAACAGATAAAAGCCATAAACAGAAAGGCCTGTCATCACGATCCCGAGGATGATCTTTGCCGTTTTGTTCTTCAGCTTTGAGGTAATGATGCCGAAGTGCAGACCGAGGTGGAGCCCCATCAGTACAAACGACCAGTGTGACATCGCCAGATGTCCCTGACGGACGACAGACGCCGGCAGGATGCCATTCATAAAAGGCGTCGCGAATCGGCTCATCATCATGCCGGATAAAGCTGTGCAAACAAAGGACAGCAACAGCAGGATATTGACGGTCAGCTGCAGGATTCTCAGCGGGGTGTACTTCCCCTTGAAGATCGACGCATAGAATATTCTGTTCAAGATCTGATGCACGATGGTCAGCGCGAACATCGTGATACCCAGCCACTCATGCGCGAGCTGCTCCGTCACCTGAAACGCCATCAAGAGCAGCAGGGTGACCGTCAACGCAACGTCAATGATTCGTTTGGCGATAGTACTCTTTTTCATTCGATCCACACCTTTCAAATTGAATAGTGCTTAAACTCCGTGCGATCACACGGAGCTTTTTTCGCTTAATAACCCATTTCTTTCAGCCATGCTTCAATGGTCGCCTGAGAGGTTCCCGCCGCAAAGCGTCTGCCGTCTTTCCGCGCGGAGTCGGGAGCAAGCGTATGCAGATTCGTTGCGCTCGTACCGAGCGGACTGGAAGCGGAGGTGCAGAACGGGATGATGGCCTTGCCCGAGAAATCATAGCTTTCGAGGAAGGTATAGATGATCTTCGGCGCCTGACCGTGCCAGATCGGATAGGCGATCACAACGGTGCTGTACTGATCCATATTTGTGACTTCGTTTGCGATTGCGGGACGCGCGGTCGGGGCGCTCTGTTCCCGATCGGCGCGGCAGTTGGTATAATAGGCAATGTCCGCGTCGGTATACGGCACAGCGGCTTCGATCTCAAAGAAATCAGCGTCCAGATACACCGCCGCGTACTGCGCTAAAGGCTTTGTTTGACCCGTGCGAGAGAATACGACGACAAGTGTATCTTTTGTGTCGGTGTCCTGATTCATCGGTTCGCCGATCGGATAACTGACCGTGATTCCGGCAAGCGACCTTTGGATCATATTTGTTTGCTGATAGCTTTTCTATAAGGATAGTTTCTTCCTTCACACGGTCGTCAGTTTCGGGAGAACCCTTTGGCGTATCCGACATATGCAATGCTGTATTCTGACACCGTGTCAGCATCTATATCATACACCTATTCTGACACAATGTCAATATAAAAATCAAAAAATGTTGTGAAAATATAAACAGTATAATCAAAGTGACTAAGCTATTAATAATACACATTAAAGAAAAAATAATAGTTTTTTTCAAACAGCCCGATATTTGCAAAGAAGTTGCAAAGGTCGGGCTGATATACTGCAATCACAGTCAAGGGAAAAAACAACTTACCCGAGATGGTCGAAAAAGAAGATTTAAAACTTTTTCAAAAATCGCAAAGATTTGCAAAGAAGTTGCAAAGATCGACCTGATATACTGTAGTCACAGTCAAAGAGAAAAGCCGAGGCTCGGAGCCCTCGGATAACGACGGACGAGGACTGAGCTGTGAAGTCGCAACAAGCGAC
>ONUI01000058.1 GCA_900320995.1 uncultured Eubacteriales bacterium | reverse complement strand
TGGTCTTTTCGCCATGCTCTCTTTACAAAATTGCAGCCGAGACTTTTATCTCGACTGCAATTCTTTCTTTTATTGTTTTCTTATCTTAATGATATTGCGCTGCTACGCGGGCTTTTTTATTGAAAAACCTTGACAATCCTACAGCACGGTGCTATAATAGCCGAGGTGTAAAGTTCTTTGCTTTACAGGAAGGATGAAGCGCCGATCATGAACAGTAAGCCGGATATCTCACTGCTCTACGATTTTTACGCGGAGCTGCTCAACGATTCCCAGCGTCGGGTCGTTGAATTGTATGTCAATGAAGATCTGTCCCTGTCCGAGGTCGCCGAGATCCTGCATATCAGCCGTCAGGGAGTACGCGATTCCTTAGGTCGCGCCGAGCGAAAGCTGCGTGATTATGAGCAAAAGCTCGGACTGCTGAGGGATTATCATCAGCGCCTTGAACGCGACGACGCCATCCGCGGACTGATCGACAAAATCAAACACACCGAGAGCGGCGATATCACACCGCTGCTCGACCAGATAGAAGCATTATTGCAGCTGAACAGCGATTGATGTTCAGCCCGAAAGGAGATGACCGATATGGCATTTGAAAGCTTATCCGATAAACTGAATAACGCGTTCAAAAAGCTCAAAAGCAAGGGCAAGCTGACAGAAGCCGACGTCAAGGAAGCGATGCGCGAGGTGCGTCTTGCGCTGCTCGAAGCCGACGTTAACTTCAAGGTCGCCAAGGGCTTTACCAACACCATCACCGAGCGCGCCATCGGCGCCGACGTCATGGAGAGCCTGACTCCCGCCCAGATGGTCATCAAAATCGTCAACGAAGAGCTCGTCAACCTGATGGGCACCGAGGACGCGCGTCTGGAGTACGCCTCCAAGCCGCCGACCGTCATCATGCTGTGCGGCTTACAGGGCGCCGGTAAAACCACCCACGCCGCCAAGCTCGGCAAATACCTCAAAGAACAGAATCACCGACCCATGTTGGTCGCCTGCGATATCTATCGACCCGCGGCGATCGAACAGCTCAAGGTCGTCGGCGCGAAGGCGGAGGTACCGGTCTTTGAGATGGGCACCGAAAATCCTGTCACCATCGCTAAAGAAGCGATCAAACACGCCAGGGACTACGGCAACGATATCGTGATCCTCGATACCGCCGGCCGTCTGCATATCGACGAAGCGCTCATGAAGGAGCTGCAGGACATCAAGGCGGCGGTCAGCCCCAACGAGATCCTGCTGACCATCGACGCGATGACCGGTCAGGACGCTGTCAACGTCGCCAAGACCTTCAACGACCTGTTGGATATCACCGGCGTCATCCTGACCAAGCTCGACGGCGATACCCGAGGCGGCGCAGCGCTGTCCGTCAAGGCGGTCACCGGCAAGCCGATCAAGTTCTCCGGTACGGGCGAAAAGCTCGAGGATCTCGAGATGTTCCACCCCGACCGTATGGCGTCCCGCATACTGGGCATGGGCGATGTGCTCACGCTGATCGAAGAGGCGGAGCAAAAGCTCGACCAGGAAAAAGCGGAAGAACTCGCCCGCAAGATGCTCAAAAACAAAATGGATTTCAACGACATGCTCGATCAGCTCGATCAGGTGCGCAACATGGGACCCATCAAGGGTATCCTCAGCAAGCTCCCGGGCGTCGGCAACAAGGTCGATGATATGGATATCAACGAGCGTGTGCTCGACTGGAACAGGGCGATCATCCTGTCGATGACTCCCGCAGAAAGAGAGCACCCCGGACTGCTCAATCCCTCCCGCAAGCGCAGGATCGCCGCGGGCAGCGGCAGACCGGTGGAGGAAGTCAACCGACTGATCAAACAGCTCGAACAGACCCAGAAGATGATGCGTCAGTTCACATCCAAGGGCAAGAAGGGCAGACAGCTCAGAAAAATGCTCAACTCGAACGGCGGCATGCCTCCGATGGGCGGCACAGGCGGCTTCCCGGGGATGTAATTTTTCGGTTAACGGTTAACGGAGATCGGTTAACGGTTGTCGGAAACCCACTCGGATTTTGATATATTATAATCGGGTGTGGGCAGAGCCCGCCATTCACCGTTCACCATTCACCATTCACCGTTCACCAAATTTGCTGATCACGGAGCAATCCGTTCAGATAATTTACGATTTCCGATTGTAAATTAGATATAGTATTCTATACAGACAGGAGGTAAGATCATGGTAAAAATCAGACTCAAGAGAATGGGTGCGAAAAAGAACCCCTTCTATCGTATTGTTGTAGCTGACTCACGTTATCCGCGCGACGGCCGCTTCATCGAGGAAATCGGTACCTACAAACCCACAGCCGAGCCCTCTGAGGTTAACGTAGACGCCGATAAGGTTAAGGAATGGATCGCCAAGGGCGCACAGCCGACCGATACCGTAAAGGCATTATTGAAGAACACAGGCATTATCTAAGTATTTCAAAATGAAATACTTAAACAATAGTATTTCTAATTGTATTTGCGAAAGGACCATAATGATGAAAGACTTACTTCTTACGATTGCTAAGGGTTTGGTTGAAGACCCCGAAGCGGTTTCCGTGACCGTTGACGAACCTAACGAAGAGGGTACCATCGTGTACCACATCCATGTTGCAGAGGGCGATATGGGCAGAATCATCGGTAAGCAGGGCAGAATCGCCAAGGCGATCCGCACTGTAGCACGTTCCGCGGCGATCCGCAAGGACGAGAAAGTTATGGTAGAAATCGACTAATTCCACACATTCCATAGCACAAAAGCGCACCCAAACGGGTGCGCTTTGTACTTTATACGATTTTCTTTTTGAAATAGATCACATCATCCATCGGATTATCATAGTAGGCTTCACATTCGACAAAACCAAATTTTTGATACAGCCGGATCGCGGCTTTCAGCGGCGCAATGGTATCCAGCACCATTTCCTTATAACCTGCGCTCTTTGCGTGAATGATAATCTCTTTGACCAGCTCTTCACCGACGTGCAGTCTCCGCGCCTGCGGCGTGACATACAGCCGCTTCATCTCGCACCGCTCGGCGGTATGGCGGTGATACGCCACCATGCCCAGTACCGCGTCGTCCTGCACCGCTACTAAGATCTCGCCCTCCGGCGCGGTATACTTTTTACCGGGATCGTTCATCTCATCGTCGATATTCTGAAACGACAGGTCACGATCCAACCGCTTGGCGTATTCCCCGATCAGTTTCTTGACCTGTGCGAGGTATTCTTTTCCGTCTTTGATCTCCATCTTTGTTCCTTATTTCTTTGCGTTGAACTTCTTCACTCTCTCGGACAGCTCCGTGAGCTCCTCTTTGCTCAGCTCCGGCAAACGCTCCAGCTTCTCCAAAAAGGTCGATACCGTTTCTTTTTCTTTGATCTTCAGGTATTCCGTATAGTAGGCGACCACCACGCCGGGCACCATCGCGACGGTCAGCACGCCGAACAGCGTAACGATGATGGTGATGATCCTGCCGAGTATCGTGACGGGTACGATATCGCCGAAGCCGATGGTCGTGGACGCGACAAAGGTAAAGTAAAAGCCCTCAAAGATCCCGTGCACCTGCGGCTCGATCAACGACAGGATAAAGCCGCTGATCAATAAGATGATCAGATACGCGAAAAAGAACTTGATCGCCCCGGTACGATTCAACAGCTTTCCGATTCTTCTTAATGCCTTCATGTTATTCTCTCCATTCATCAATCGATTCTCTACGCTTCCATTATAAAGTTCCCTTCTTCACTTTGCAAGGCAAAACCAAATAAATGTTGAAAACACGCATAATTCTCGCTATAATATGATTGAGCAGCCGCTGGCTTCTCCTCGTAATGACAATCGATATAAAGGAAGTCATCCTATGCAAAAACAATATCTCGAGGTCGGCAAGATCGTCGGCACACACGGCATCCGCGGTGAGATGCGGGTGGAGTGCTGGGCGAATTCTCCCGACTTTCTCAAAAAATTCAAAACGCTCTATCTGGACGAGGGCAAGACGGCGATCGCCGTGAGCTGCCGTCCGCACAAGAATATCGCCCTGATGACGGCAAAGGACGTCGGCTCCATCGAAGAAGCCGACAAGCTCCGCGGCAAGATCCTCTACATCGACCGCAAGGACGTCAAGCTCGACGAGGGCGAGCACTTTGTGCAGGACATCATCGGACTCAAGGTCACCGACGCGAACAACGGCACGGTCTACGGCGTTGTTAAAGATGTGCTCAAAACCGGCTCCAACGACGTCTATGAGATGAAGGCGGAGGACGGCAAGCTTTATTACATCCCCGTCATCCCCGATATCCTCGACCGCTTCGATTTCGACCAAGGCGCGGTATACATCCACCCGATGAAAGGACTGTTCGACGATGAGGATTGACATCATCACCCTCTTCCCCGAGATGTGCGAGGCGGTGCTGAGTGAGAGCATCATCGGCAGGGCGCGCAAAAAGGGCGCGGTCGAGATCCTGTGTCATCAGCTCCGCGACTACGCCTTTGACAAGCACAAGCGCGTCGACGATACCACCTACGGCGGCGGCATGGGGATGCTGATGCTGGCGGAACCGATCGCGCTGTGCTATGAAAAAATCTGTGAACAAACCGACAGCGCGCCGCATTTGATCTATCTTTCCCCCAAGGGAAAAACTCTTACCCAGAAAAAGCTCAAACAGCTGTCGGAATACGACAACATCTGCTTGCTGTGCGGTCACTACGAGGGCGTAGATCAGCGCGTGCTGGATCGCTATGTCGATGAAGAGATCTCCATCGGCGACTATGTGCTGACCGGCGGCGAGCTGCCGGCGCTGGTGCTGACGGATTCACTCGCGCGATTGCAGCCGGGCGTGCTCAGCGACGACGAGTGCTTTGAGCTGGAGAGCCATTATGACGGTCTGCTCGAATACCCGCAGTACACTAAGCCGCAAAACTGGCGCGGCGAGGAGATCCCGCCCGTGCTGTTCAGCGGCCACCATGAAAATATCAAAAAATGGCGCAGGGAACAGAGCGTTATCGAAACCGCCAAGAAGCGTCCGGATATGATCGAACACGCCGATCTGAGCGACAAAGAGCGACAGCTCGCGGAACAGATCATCAAAGAAGCAAACGGCGACAAACCGCGGTGAATTCCCCTTTTTTGCCATGATTCCACTTTTTCTATTGTGGTTTACAACAAATACTTATCAACACCTTGGTTATTTTGCACAATAAAAAAGAACTCATGTTTTCGACTGTTAGATATCGAAACAAAAATGATTTTCGACTGTTGACCTGCCGCAGAATCGAGGATATAATAAGGAAGCAACCAAAATTACTGTATTATTTTCGAGAAAAAAGAGGGTATCATTATGTACGTTAAGGAAGTATTAGTTCAGAACAAGGCAGGCTTACATGCCCGTCCCGCTACTTTCTTCATCCAGAAGGCTAACGAGTACAAGTCTTCTATCTGGGTAGAGAAGGACGAGAGAAAAGTTAACGCCAAGTCGCTCCTCGGCGTTCTTTCCCTTGGCATTATCGGCGGTACTACCGTAAAGATTTTTGCGGACGGTCCTGACGAGACCGATGCGGTAGAAGGTCTGGTCGAGCTGATCGAGACCGGCTTTGCCGAGTAATTCAATTGAACACAACGATAAGGCGGATGATTTCATCCGCCTTATTTTTTGGTCACGCGTGGGTCACGTGTGACCTTTTTCATATTCTGTTGTTGTACTGCGGATCATTTGTCGGAATACATCATTATACGGAACGTTTCAGTTGATTTTGTAGGGGTCAGCGCTTGGACACGCGTGTCCGACGACCCGCAGCATGGCGTTGGTCAAAACGCAATATCGGGTAAGGAGATTTCCGTTATGAAAGGTACGAAAATGCTAATCTGCTTTGCGGTTATGTGGTATATACCGGAAAGGTCACGGCGGGAGCAAGCCCCCGCCCTACAATCAACGTTTCAGCGGTTTTGTAGGGGTCGACATTTATGACGACCCGCAACATGGTGTTGGTCAAGATGCAATGTCGGTTAAGGAGATATGCGCAATGTAGGGTACGGCATTCATGACGTACCGCATATCAAGAACGTTTCCTATGTCAGAAACACAAGATAGGGAATCTATATTATCGTAGGGATGGTCATTGACCATCCGCGTGGCAGAAGCGTTGTGTTCCTATCTGCCATTCTCGAAATCAGATACGCCCGTCATTCTCGGTACGTCATAAATGCCGTACCCTACGGAAAAAAGGGATTTGCTGCGCACTCAGTAGACATTGACCGGAAACGTACCGGGAGGAGCATTCCTCGGCGGAGACGCCTTTCTCTAAGCGAGAACGGCAACCCTTTTGTCCGCTTCGCGGACATTTCCCCTATCAGGGGAATCTCCTACTGTCACTTCGTGACGTCTCCCCAACGGGGAGCACCCCTCCCCTACAGTAAGCGTTGCAGTGATTTTGTAGGGGAGCGGCTTGCTGCTCCCGCGGCAGGGCGTTGGACAAGATGCAATACCGGTTAAGGAGATATGCGCAATGTAGGGGTCGGCGTCCTCGACGACCCGCATGATATAATTATATCATACCAATTGATATTTTCGATACAGATACGTCCACCGCTCCGCGAATCTTGACACACGTGTCTGACACGCGTGTCCGACACGCATGTCCGATGACCGCTATCGATTTCCATAATCCCAACAAAAAATCCCCGGGGATCGCTCCTCGGGGATCGTTTGATTCAATTCAAAATGGTCGTCAATGATCAGGTCGGCTGATGCTTAGCATCCCAAGCTTCCCAAGTGGTCATTTTAACGATTACGCGCTGCATCAAAGTAACGTCACGAGCGTCGATTACGCCGTCACCGGTAACGTCGGCAACTACTTCGTTATAAACCGGAACATCAAGCTCAACCAGAACGCGCTGGAGAGTGGTGACGTCGTTTGCATCGAAAGTGCCGTCGTTGTTGACATCGCCGCGAACGAACTGAGCGGGGATGACGAGGGATTCAGCGGTAACTTCCTGAGTGCCGTCTGCGTCAACAAAGAGCTTGTCGCAGTTCTCACAAGCGTAGTGAGCCTTCACGCCGTCCTTGGTAGCGGTAGCGGGAACCTCGGGAACAAAGTTGAGCTTGTGACCCTCAGCCTTGATGGTGACATCCTGACGGTCGAGCTCTTCACCGCACTCGGTACAACGAGTGACCATAACCTTCAAGCCGTCCTCGGTGCAGGTAGCAGGATAGCCTGCCATCATATCCTGTTCAGGCTCGCCGGCAGTATGCTGAGCAAGGTCATGATACTTGGTCTCGCGGGAGATCTCACCTTTACACACGGTGCAGTAGGTGACCTCGTCATAAGCGCCCTTTACGGTGCAGGTAGAAGCATGATCGTTCTCGATCACGGGATCACCGGCAGTATGCGGAGCAAGATCATGATATTTGGTCTCGCGGGAGATCTCGCCTTTGCACACGGTGCAGTAGGTGACCTCGTCATAAGAACCCTGTACGGTGCAGGTAGAAGCATGATCGTTCTCGATCGTGGGATCACCGGCAGTATGCGGAGCAAGGTCATGATACTTGGTCTCGCGGGAGATCTCTTCTTTGCACTCGGTGCAGTAGATGACCTCGTCATAAGAGCCCTGTACGGTGCAGGTAGAGGCATGATCGTTCTCGATCACGGGCTCGCCGGGAGTATGAGTATGACCGGACTGACCTGCGGGCAGAGTGGAATCGTCATAGCTCCAGCCGCAAGGCAGCTCTTCTAACTTAGCAACAACATCGTCCTCTTCCAGAGCAGTCTTAACGTCATCCTTGGTCAGACCTAAGCCTGCGCCGATATCATCGATCAGCTGCTGCTCGGTCTTGTAGCCGAGAGAAGTAGGATCGATCTCGCATTTATACTTATGCGCGTTCTGATAGCCGGTCTTACCCTGGAAATCATCCTTTTCTTCCGTAAAGAATTCTACAAGAATATCATAAGGGGTCTTGCCGTTTTCAGGGCAAGTACCGACAACGTTACCGATGGAGGAGATCGCCAGTACGGGACCGTACTCAGAAGAGTCCATATCTCTCCAATAAGCAGCCAGCGCCTTCTTGGAGCTGTCTACGGGGTTCTCGTACTCGGTGCCGTCACAGTAAGCAACTTTACCTAAGCAATCAGTGGTAAAGAACAGGTCATAGGTCTGTCCGCCGTCGATAGCGCCTGTTCCGCCGGTAGAAAAACCGAAAATGATTTTGTACTGAACGCCCTCATTGAGCGTAAGCCCTTTAGCAGAGGGCTTGAAGGAAATGACGCCGTCCATGCCGGCTACAGCAGTACCAAGAGCCTTCTTTGAGCCCCACGGAAGATTTTTGTGATCAACGTCGTCAAAATCGCCGCCGAAGATGTAGAAAGCGACCTTACTCTTTGCGCCAAATTCCCAGCCTGTTGTAGAGCTGTCAAAATAAAGCGTTTCCTCGTCCAGATCGCCTATGGAAGCGACAGGTACCTCAGCCGCGCCGGAAGTAACGACCGCTACTGACAGAACAGAAACGAGCATCATTACAGCCAACAGAGCTGATAAGATTTTTTTAAACATGATAATTACCTCCTATAAAGTATATTGGTGCGATTACATTATGCCATAAAACTTTGAAAATTACAACTGTTTTTTCTTAGTTTTTTAGAATATTTTTGATATAAATTATTATTCGCAAATCCCATTCTT
>ONUI01000187.1 GCA_900320995.1 uncultured Eubacteriales bacterium | reverse complement strand
TGCAAGGAGATTTTATGAAAAGCAATCGCACAGACCTGATCCACGACCCCTCGGGCTTTGTTCTGCTCTCGGAGCATGTGCCCGGTATCATCCAGGAGATCCGCTATTTCTCCACCTACAATTTCATCGGCGACCGCATCGACGGCTATGAGGAGCCGTGCGCGCTCTTGACCATCGAGGCGGCAAGGGCGCTGAATGCAGTCAGCAAGGAGATGCTGGTGCACGGCTACCGCCTCAAGGTGTTCGACGCCTACCGTCCCGTCAGCGCGGTCAAGCACTTTATCCTGTGGGGCATCGAGGATCAGGATATCCGCATGAAGCAGTATTTCTACCCCGATCTGCAAAAGCAGGAGCTCTTCTCGAAGGGCTATATCGCCAAGCAGTCCTCCCACAGCCGCGGCAGTACGATCGATCTGACCCTGCTGGATATGGCGACCGGCAAGGAGCTCGACATGGGCAGTCCGTTCGATCGCTTCGGCGAGGTATCCCATCCCGACTTTCGCGGTATCACGCAGGAGCAGTATGAGAACCGTATGCTCCTGCGCCGTGCCATGCTCCGCGGCGGCTTTGAGCCGATCGACTGCGAATGGTGGCATTTCACACTCATTGACGAACCCTATCCCGATACATATTTTGACTTCCCTGTATCGTCGGAGTACCTGAGAAAATAACGCGCGTGACATAGAAGAAAGCGCGTTGTCCGATCCCGGAGGCATTTTATGAATCAATTCTTGTGGCTGTTGCTGGTCATCATGGCAATCGTGATGTGGTCGGCAACCAGCCTGCTTTACAAAGCGGGTGTTCCGAAAGAAAAAGAGGAGCACATCGGCTTAAAATATTCCGTTTGCATCGGAATGGTGTTTTTCGTGATCGCGGTCGTCTATCTGATCTTACGCGACGAACCGTTCACCATTTGGGAGAGCGCCGTCAGATTCTGGCCGATGACGGTGTTCGGCGTGGTATACGCGATCGTCAACACGATCTCCGTCAAAGGCTATGTCTATAATGAGGCGACGGTGGAATCTCCCGTAGAGGGCATCAGCGGCGGCGTATCTACCATCCTGCTGATCATTATGTACCTTGTCCTCGGACGAGTTGATTCCGTTTCCGCGCTGTTGACGCCGCTGCGGACGGCGGGAATATTGGTCATCGTGGTCAGCATCATCCTGCTGTCGACGGTTCGCAACAGAGAGAATCGCAACGACCCGCGGTATCAAAAGGCGGGCTGGATGAGCCGGGGCTTAGGCACGCTGATCTTCCCGGTCCTGTTCTCTGTCATCGACGCGCTGCACGGAAAAGAAGCCCTACAATCCCTTCACCAAGCAGAGCGCGCCCCGCATCCTCGGCGCGGTCGCGGATAATGTCGGCATCGTGTTTTACAGCTATGCTATGGCGATCAACTCGGTCTCGACCGATCCGCTGCTTGCGGTATATCCGGTCTTTGTCATGATCGGCGGTCGTATCTTTATGAAAGAAAAGGTCAGCAAGCAGCAGTACCTCCTCCTGCTCGGTATCGTCGCGGGAAGCGTGATGGTGATCGCGGACACTGTTTTCGTATGATGCCGTGAAGCGAAGGCGGTGGCAGGATGAAACTGTTTTTGCCTCGGACAGTTTCAAAGGGAGCTTATCCAGTCGACAGACAGGTGAATTGTTGACAAAAGCCGAGGAAGTTTATTATCACGCGGCTGTTCGGATGTTCAGTCAAATCAAGAGGGATAAAGCATGAAATATTTGGATTGTATTTCGGTTGAAAATATGCGCGAGAGCGACCGTATGACGATAGAGAGATTCGTGTCGGGGCGCACGCTGATGTACCGCGCCGGCTTCGGTACTGCCGGAGCGAATTTTCTGCGCTGTACGACGACGGTCCTGTTCCTTGTCAAGAAAACAAATGTTTTTAACAGTCACGGCGTGAAATCGGGTTGGAAAGAGTGCAAAGAGATCCTCTTCTACGGTTTGCCGGACGCTTCTCATGCCCTGATCACCGCGGCGCAGAACTATTTCATCATGCTTGTCATTCTCTCTACACTCGGAGAGAACGGCGGTATCATCAAGGGTACCTGCGCGTTTGCGTTCAGCGTCACCAATGTCCTGATCTCAAGCGTGCAAGGCTCGTTAAGACCGCTGATGGGCTTGATGATCGGCTCAAAGGATTACGATGGAACCCGGCTGCTCCTGCGTCAGGGATTATCTTTCGTCACCATCTTTGTCAGTGTTATCGTGGTCATTATTGAACTGTTCCCGGGAATGTTCTATCATTTTCACGGCGTCAATGATATCCCGAGCGGCGGTGAGTCTCGCTTCGGTTATTCGCGGCAAGCTTTCTTTTCGCGGCATTCAACACGATTTTCCGTTTGTATTATTCCAACAGGAAGGATACCCGCTTTTCCAGTACACTGACCGTAGCGGGTCACGCCGCCATACCGCTGATTGCGTTTATCCTCACCCGGTTTTTGCCCGGTCCGTTTTTGTGACTCGGCAATCTGATCGCAGAACTGATCATCCTTGCCGTCAACATGAAGAGATATGCCTACTGGCTGGAGAAAGATACCGCCGAACAGGATAAGGATGAAAAAACATTTTATTTGACAGTAACACCCGACAAAGCGGTAGAGGCGTCCCAAATGATCCGCTGCTTTGCGAAGGAAAACGGCTATCCCTCCGACATCGCCTACATTGTCGGCTTGTGCATGGAGGAAATGGTAGCCTATATCGAAGCGTCTCAGGATGGCGCCGAGATAGACACACAGATCATCGTTCGGTTCTCACATAACGCGGCGCACTTCATCATCATCGACAACGGGCGCTGCATCACATTGGATGACGATCCCAAATCGCAGGCGCTCATCACCAACAACTACGCGCTGATCAAAAGATTGGCAAAATCCGTACAGTACCGTTATATCCTGAATCTGAATTATACGATGTTTGAATTTTGAGTGCGGATGACCGGAATCAATAAGCAAGGGGGCTGTCGCATTAAGCGCGATAGCCCCTCAATTGTGTCATCCTGAGCAGAACACGCTTCAGAATGATATTTTTTTATTTTGCGACAACCCCTTCTTAATCCGGCAGTTCCTCTTCGTGACCCATCGTGAACATATTCTTCTTCAGCTCCGACAGAATGACTTTTCTGCCGACAGGGTCTGTGAACCAATTATCGGGCCCGGTATGACTGCCGTAAGCGGGAAAATAGTGCAGGGAAAACTTTCGATATCCTTCGATACTCTCCGCGATACGCTTGGTGCGCGTGATATGGAAGCCTCCCGTAACGATCCCGATCCGCAGCGGTCTTGCATACTTTTTCTGAAGCTTTTCGATGAATGGGAGCGAGTATACCAGATTATCTTTGGTACACAGCGCCTGATCCTCGATGCTGATATCAGCGCTGTCTGCGCCGTTATTCACAAGATAATCGAGCATGAAGCCCGCCTCGGTAGCCTCCCCGCTGATATGGGGGTTTCCGCCGCTGACGATATACCGCGCGCCGGGATTTCTTCTGCCTGTCTCAAGCGCTTTCTCTATCTTATAACCGCAGTTCCTGCTGCCGAGAACCAGCAGGAGATCGACAGCGGCGTCCTCATCCCACGGGCCGCGGAAAACGAGTCGGTTCACAGGCGGAAGGTTCTCCGCCGTTTCTTCGGGGCTGTTCGGGAAGCGATCGATCATATTCTCGACCTCTCTGCTCAGATCATACGCGACAAACGCCGCCCGTTCCTTTTCGGTCGTTCCCTTTGACAGAGAAAGAAAGCACGCTGTCTTTGCGTTATGCAATGCCATACAACGCTCAAAGAACCGCGGAACATAACGGGTAGACAGGGATGTCAGGCTTCTCTGCAGATAAATGTGATTGACGATCGAGCTGGTCATGATCGTTTGGCACACGTTGAGATAATCATAATTGAACAGACGATCCTCTCCGAAGGTACAGGACTCGTCATATCGGATATCGTGATCGATGAGCAGCTGTCTTTTGTACAGCTTATTGCATGAGGAGTAGATCAACAGCCTGCGCCGTCTGATATAATCATCCGCGAATGACGACGCGTCCGGATACAGGTGATCCTCGACGCTCCGGTATGCTGTTTCACCGTTTTTCAGATGATGCTCCATGCTGAAAATATAGTAATCGACGTCTTTTTCCAAAAGCGGAAACGCTTTTTCAAAAAAGCTGTCGTGCATCCTGTCGTCGCAGTCAACAAAGGTGACAAATCTGCCTTTAGCGGCCCTGATCCCTTCGTTTCTGGCGTATGACGGCCCGCCGTGTTCCCGATGCAACACATGCAGTTTGTCGCAGTGAGCGGAAAGAGCGTGCAGCTTATCCCTTGTATCGTCTGTTGAACCGTCATCCACAGCGATGATCTCACATCGTTCGGGAAGCTGATTCGAGATCGAGTCGATACACTCTTCTATATAAGCTCCGCAATTAAATGTCGGAACGATCACAGAAAGCAACATCGACAAAACACCATCCTCTCCTCGGTCTGATCAGAAATGATATGCGCTTATTGTAACAGATTATCGCTATTTTCGGCAGGAAGTAATCTGAATAACATTCGCTGTGTGTGAACGCCTGACCTGTAGCCTTGCAGCCCCATGCTGTGATCAGAACCCTGCCGATCGGCATACGCAGCTCTTTTTTGCGCCGGAGCATTTTTGAGTTGAAGGGTTGAAAGGTCTCGGTTTTTATGTTATGATACGATACAAGATTGAACGGCACATATCGTTGCTTTTCGAGACATTCGTTCAACATAAGGGGGTATGTCATATGGAACGCACAGTCAAAAGCTCGTTTGCGGTTTTTGTGTCGCTGATAGCTTT
>ONUI01000025.1 GCA_900320995.1 uncultured Eubacteriales bacterium | reverse complement strand
CGCGACAGGATGACCTGCTGATTCTTTCGCACCTGCTGTGCCAGCGCGATCTTCTCGTCACTGACATAGAGCGTATCACTAAAATAGCGGCGCGCCGCCTCTTCCCCGTTCCGGTCACACAATCGAGCATATAATTTGATCGGACGCACGCCGGTGAGGATGCCCCACGGCAGTTCGCGGTCATATGCCTGACTGAGCAGTTGATAGAGCAGTTGACCCATCGTCAGCTCGTCATCATCGCCCAAAGGCGCCGACAACGTCTTGTTGAACGTGGATGTACACAGTGTGACGCGCACATCGTCATGCACCGAGGTCAGCACATAAGGCGCGGATAATTCCGTATATTCGTGCAACACCGCGACCTCCTCGGTGAAGAGGAAGGCGCGGCATAGGTTTTCCATTTCGTAATGATATTTGTGATTGTCGATGTATAAATTCATAGTTTGGTTAACGGTTAACAGTTAACGGTTAACGGTGGCGGGAAACACTTCGTGTTTTGATTCCTAAACGGATGAATGATCAAGCGCATGCTATTTTCATATGAATTGGGTGAGGGCGCAGCCCTCCATTCACCATTCATCATTCACCAATCACCGTTATCCGTTCACCGATTTATCTCATAAAGGGATTGTGTTTTCTTTCTCTTTCGAGGGATGTGAAGATATCATGTCCGGGATAGACGCGATAATCGCCCTCTAAGTTCTTCAGACGCTCGACGGACGCCATCATATCCCGCATCGATGAGGTCGGGAAGTCGGTGCGTCCGACGCTGGAGCAAAACAGCGTATCGCCCGAGAAGATGCAGTCGTCCGTCATATAACAGCCGCTGCCCATCGTGTGACCGGGCGTGAGAATGAAGCGCAGTTCTGTTTCACCAAGCATGACGGTATCGCCGTCCTCCAACGCTCTGTCCACCGTAAAGGGCTTTACCGTGATGTCGTGGTACTTGGAGAGATTATAACTCGGCTCCTCGATCACGGGAAGCTCAACGCGGGACGCGCATACGGTGGGGTGATACTTTTCGCACAACTCCGCCGCACCCATGATATGGTCATAATGACCGTGGGTCAGCAGGATGTACGCCAGATCGCCGCCGTGTTCCTCGATCTGTTCGAGCAATTCATCGGAATGGTCGGCGGGATCGATCACCGCCAGCTTTCCGGTCGCTTTATCTTCAAGCAGATAGACGTTTGTGCCGATCATACCGATCACAAAACAAGTAACATTCATCATTTTTTCAGCTCCCCGCTATCGATCATGATGGTGACGGGCCCGTCGTTGAGCAATTCGACCTTCATATCCGCGCCGAAAACGCCCTTTTGCACGTCGGCCACACCCGTCTCTTTTATTCTTTCACAGAAATATTCGTACAATTCATTTGCCAAATCAGGCTTCGCCGCGCCGAAGAAATCGGGTCGCCTGCCGTGGGAGCAGTCTGAGATTCATCTTGTCGTCGCTGTCGCTGAAAATGCGCAGGTTCGCGATCTTGTCGGCAAGCACCTGTGCGTCGCGCTCGGTATCGCCGTCGGCAACGCCGAGTAAGATCAGCAAGCCGTTATCGATGGCGGAAACTCTCTCGCCGTCAACGGTCACGCTCGCGCGTGTGACGCGCTGGATCACTGCTTTCAATTGTATCAGCCCTTTCTATACTCGGATAGATTGTATCGATCGCCGATAATCATGGCGACCTGATTATTCAGTTGGTCACTATGCTCCTTTTGTACAATCCCTCACCCTCCTGCTAAGGGAGCTCCCTTTACCAAAGGGAGCCTTATATCCTCGTGATGGACACGATGCCGTTGATCTGCGCGAGATGCGCCATGACCGAACGCAGGTGATCCATGTTGTTGATCTCGATCGTGATCGTTATCATCGCCTGATTATCCTTGAGCTCACGCGAGTTGATCATATGGATGAAGATCCGCATATTCGACAGCTCGCGGGTGACGTCGGCAAGGAAGCCGGTGCGGTCGTTGCAAACGATCTCCAAAGTGCTCTGGAAGCTCTCATGGATCTCGTCATCCCAGTGGGCGTTGACCCAGCGCTCGGGCTCTTCGCAAAGGGAGAGATCCTCGGGCACATTGGTACAATTGCGCTTGTGGATGCTCACACCGAAGCCGCGGGTGATATATCCGATGATGTCGTCGCCCGGCAGCGGATTACAACAGCGAGAGAACTTGATCAGGCAATCGTCCAAACCCTCGACGGTAACGCCGGAGCCGACATGCTTTTTGCGTTTGGAGCTGCGCTCCTCGGAAATCGGCTGAAGCGGCTCATCGGACTTTTTATATTTCTTGGTATAGATCTCCTTGACGCGCGGCATGATCTTCCAGAGCTGAATACCGCCGTAACCGATGGACGCGTAGAAGTCATCGAGCGAGTTACAGTGATGGCGCTGGATGATCGGCTGCATGCACTCTTCCAGATCTTCATCGGCAAACTGCATGCCCGCCTTCTTGCACTCGTGATCGAACATCGCCTTACCTTCGGTGATATTCTCCTCACGGCGTTCCTTCTTGAACCACTGGCGGATCTTGGTGCGCGCGGAATTGGTCTTGACGATCTTGAGCCAGTCACGCTTGGGACCGTTGCCCTTCTGGGTCAGGATCTCGACGATATCGCCGCTCTTGACCTTGTAGTCGATCGAAACGATACGTCCGTTGACCTTGGCGCCGACCATACGGTTGCCGACGCCCGAATGGATCGCGTACGCCATGTCGATGACGGTCGCGCCGGCGGGCAGATTGATGATGTCGCCCTTGGGGGTAAAGACATAGACCTCGTTGGTGGAGAGGTCATATTTGATGGTCTTGACGATATCCTCGGCGTCCTCGGATTCGTTCTGCACCTCGATCATCTTGCGGATCCACGCGAGGTTTTCGGCAAGGTTATCCTGCTTACTGCCGCGCAGCTTGAGCTTATACTTCCAGTGCGCCGCGATACCGTATTCCGCAGTATGGTGCATCTCATAGGTGCGGATCTGCACCTCAAAGGGGATGCCGTTACTGCCGAACACCGTCGTGTGAAGGCTCTGGTACATATTCGCCTTCGGGGTGGAGATATAATCCTTGAAGCGGTTGGGCAGCGGGGTAAAGATATCGTGTACCAGTCCGAGGACATTGTAGCAGTCGCCGATCGTATTGACGATCACGCGTACCGCGAACACATCGAAGATCTGGTCAACGTCACGCCCCTGCATATAGGTCTTGCGATAGATGGACACGACCGACTTGACGCGTCCTTCGATGGTGACATGAGAGATGGAAAAGCCGATCTTGTCGAGTATCTGCCGCTTGATCTCTTCGATAAACGCGTTGCGCTCATTTTCCGTCAGCTGCAGACGGGTCTCGATCTCGTGATACGCGACGGGGTCGAGATAACGCATGGAGAGATCCTCCAGCTCGTCCTTGATCGCCTTCATACCTAAGCGGTGGGCGATCGGCGCGTAGACCTCCATGCACTCCAGCGCCTTATCGCGGCGCTTTTGATCCTTGACGCACTCGATGGTGCGCATATTATGCAGACGGTCGGCGAGCTTGACGATGATCACGCGGATATCGTTGCTCATCGCGATCAGCATTTTGCGGACATTCTCCGCCTGACGTTCCTCGCGGTCGGTGAACTTGATCTTACTGATCTTAGTCAGACCGTCGACAAGATTCATGACGTCCTCACCGAACATATCGCCGATCTGTATGAGCGTGACGTCGGTATCCTCTACGGTATCGTGCAGCAGCGCCGCTACGATCGAATCCGTATCCATGCCCATCTCCGCCAGAATACAGGCGACAGAGGTGGGATGCAGAATGAACGGTACGCCCGACACACGGCGCTGATCGCCGTGGGCGAGGTTCGCGAACTCATACGCCTTTTTGATTTTCTTTTTGTTATACCTGACGTTGCTTTTGTCCAACAGCGACAGCAATTCATCAAAATCCTGATAATGGATCACATCACTCATCCAAGCTCACCTCCCTGAGTTTTGTTATGATAACGGATGTGTCAAGATCGACCTTCGCGCCGACCTCACACATCTTGATCTCAAAGTCATACATACCTTCGTCGATCTCGATCAGCTGCAGCTCGTTCATACATTCTAAGATGACCCGCAGCTTTCCGTATCCGATATCGGATCCGAGCCGACACAGCAGGCTGTCAAAGGAATAGCGATAGCCGCCGTTCGACCGCAGGAAGCGGTAAACCACCGCGAACTCCGCGCGATCGGGCAGAAGCTCGCTCGCTTCCTCAGCCGAAATGATCTCACCGCGGCAGAAGCGCTCGAACAGCTCCTTTGATCGGAGCATCTCGTCCTCTTCCCTGTCCGCGAACCGCATATCGCGGATGAAGATCGACAGGTTCTCGTAATTATTATATGTATTGATATCCAGCGTAACCGCCAGATCAACCACATCGCCGACAATGTAGGGGAATTCCGCAAGAGTCGTGGAAAAGCGCAGCGCGTACACCGTGCTCTCGCCGCGTGAAAGTGTCAGCCGCAGATGCTTGCCGCCGCCGATCTCACGGATATCGCGCAGGGTCATGTTGTACAGCCCGAACAGCGGGGTCGGATTGCCCGCGCCGAACGGCTCCAGCAGGCTCAGTCCCCGTGCGAGCTCCACACTCAGCTGAGCGGGATTGAGCTTGCAATCCAGCTCCAGCACCGGCTGCGGAACGGGATGGGTCAAGGTATAGCGGTTGATCCGCTCGATGAAGCTTTCGATCTGATGGCGCTTGATCCCAAAGCCGACCGCCATCGGATGGCCGCCGCATTGGGTGAGGATGTCGGAGCAGGAGAACACCGCGTCGATCAGCGAGAAGCCGCTGACCGATCTGCCGGACGCGCGGCAGACGTCGCCCTCCATCGAGATCACCACGGCGGGCTTTGCGTACACCTCTTTGATACGCGAGGCGACAATGCCGATCACGCCCTTGTGCCAGCCCTCACCGTAGACGACGATGATCGGGTTGTTCACGAGGGAAGGATTCTGTCGGATCATCCCGTCGATCTCACTAAGGATGTCGCGCTCGATCTGCTGGCGCTCCGTGTTGTCGGAGCTTAACTCCGCGGCAATATCCGCCGCGTATTCCTCATCATCCGTCAAATGCGCGGTACTAAAGTAAAGCTCAGATTGCCCGCGGAGATCTCCTTTCCGCTCAGACCTGCGTCCTCGGCAAGAGCGGCGATTCCCAAACGGTCGCCGTTATTGATATGCCGCAGCCCGTTTTTGACCAGTACGCGGTTCTCGCCGCGCAGGGTGACGATATCGCCCACGGTGCCGATCGCGGCAAGGTCGGAATAGTTCTCCAACAGCCCGTCCACATCGGCGTATTCGCCCTCGATCGCCTGTACCAGCTTGAAGGCGACGCCCACACCTGATAATTCTTTAAAAAAACTATTGCAGTCGGGACGGTGCAGATCGACGACCGCGACCGCGTCGGGCAGAGTCTCGGGGATGGCGTGATGATCGGTGATGACGGTATCGATCCCCAGGGTCTTCGCGTATGCCACCTCGTCGACGGCGGCTACCCCGTTATCTACCGTAATGATCAGCTTTACACCGCGCTCATACAACCACGCGATCGCCTCACGGTGCATCCCGTAGCCCTCGGTCTCACGCGAGGGGATATAGTACATCGCGTCCGCGCCGATATCGGACAGATAGGAGTACAGCAGCGCGGTCGACGTAACGCCGTCGGCGTCAAAGTCGCCGTAGATGCAGATGCGCTCACCGTCCTCGATCGCCGCTTGGATCCGCTCGACCGCCTTGTCCATATCCTTGATCTCGAACGGAGAAGCGGTAAGCGTTTCATTCGACAGAAAGTCGATGATCGCGTCTTCATCGGTGATGCCGCGGATATCGAGCAGCATAGCGATCAGCATGGGCAGGTCATAGCGCTGAGAGATGGCGACCGCGTTTTCTTTATTCAGTTTTCGGGTCACCCATTTTTTCATCTGCCGCTCCTTAACGTATTATAATGAGAGAATCATTCTCTCGCGGTATTCAACAATTGTTTTGCATGGTTCAGCGCGCTGTCGGTGATCTGTTCACCGCCGACGATCCGCGCGAGTTCTCTGACTCTGCCCTCTTCATCCAAGGAATCGACCTGCGTAAAGGTGCGCTCGTCATGCACACTCTTGCTGATAAACAGATGGTTGTCGGCAAAGGCGGCGATCTGCGCCTGATGGGTCACGCACAGCACCTGGCTGTCGGCAGAAAGCTGATGGAGCTTCTTGCCCACCCGATCGGCGGCAGAGCCGGAGATACCGGTGTCGATCTCATCAAAGATCAAGGTCTGCACGAAATCCGCGCGGGACAGCACGGTCTTGATCGCGAGCATCATGCGCGACAGCTCACCGCCTGAGGCGATCTTGCTGACGGGCTTCGGTTCCTCACCGGGGTTGACGGAGATCAAAAATTCGATCTTGTCGATACCGCGGGTGTTCATCTCGACCTCTTCGTGCCGGATCTCCAGGCGGACGTCGGGCATCAGCAAAAACGCCATCTCGCGCTCCACGCTCTCCCGAAAGGTCTCGCAGACCTTTTTGCGAATGTCGGATAATTCTTTTGCAGAATGATAAGCACTGCTAAATAATTCTTCCCTACGCTTTTCGAGCTGTTCACGGTTGTACGCGTAGTCGCTCAGGGAGTTTAATTCTTTTTTAGCATTATCGAGATAAGCGAGCAGTTCTTCTTCACTGTCGCCGTACTTGTGGCGCAGGCGGTACAAAAGGTCGAGCCGTTCTTCGATCTCTTCCAGACGGTGCGGATCGGCGTCGATGTCATCCATCGCGCCCTCCAGCTCGCGGGAGATCTCCTGCAAATCATACAGCGCGGAGGACAGCCGATCGGCGGCGCCCTCTAAGGTGCTCAGATACCGTGAAGCGTTCATCACGCTTGTCGCGGCGTCATCCGTCATGCGGAGCACACCGTCCACCTCGTCGTCGCCGTCCAGCGCGATACGCGCGCGCATCAGCTCCTTCGCGATCTTCTCACGATTCTGCAGGGCGTTGCGCTCCTCACTGAGCGCGTCATACTCGCCGACGGTGATATCCGCGTCCTCCAGCTCCGTGATCTGGAACGACAGCAGATCCATCCGTCTGAGGCGCTCGCTCTCGTCGGTGTCGGCGGAGCTGAGCTCCTCCTCCACTGCCCTCAGTTCACGATAGAGCCCACGATAAGCGGCAAGCCGCTCGCCGATATCCGCGAGCGCGTCGATATAGACGATGTGCAAAGCGGGGTTCATCAGCTCGAGGTTGTCGTTCTGACCGTGGATGTTGATCAGATACTCGCCCAGCTCCTTGAGCGCGGCGACCGTCGCGGGGCGGGAGTTGATACGGCAGGTATTCTTACCCGATACAGACAATTCGCGCGAGAGGATCAGCGAACCGTCCTCGGCGGAATAGCCCATCGCGCCGAGCTTTTTATGCACCAGCTCGGAGAGCTCCTCAAAGGTCGCGCTGACATAAGCGGCGTCGGCGCCCGTGCGGATCATCCCGCGTGACGAGCGCTTGCCGAGCACGGCGTTGATCGCGTCGATCACGATGCTCTTACCCGCGCCGGTCTCACCGGTCAGCACATTCAGACCGTTTGTAAAATCGATATTACTTTTTTCAATAACCGCTATATTCTCGATATATAGGTTAGTCAGCATATGTTCTTCCTTCTATGTGATATCCTGCGGTGATACCGCCGTGGATGAATGGATCGGTTTATGAAAGAAAGGTTTTGAATTCCTCACAGCAGACAACGGCTTGCTCCGCGTCCTTGCAGATGACGAGGATGGTGTCCTCACCCGCTAAAGTGCCGAGGACCATATCAAAGGACATCATGTCCAGCGCGGCGCACGCCGCCTGAGCCATGCCGCTGAAGGTCTTGACCACAACAATGTTCGCGGCGTTATCCACCGAGATAACAGAGGAGGAGAAGATGGTTCTGAAATTATTTTTTGCGCCTTTTTCGGAGCTGGGCGACGCCTGATAACGATACTTGCCGTCGGGCAGAAGAGTCTTCGTCAGGCGAAGCTGCTTGATATCGCGGGAGACGGTAGACTGTGTCACATCATAGCCTTCCTTGCGCAAATAATCGATCAATTCTTCCTGGGTCGTGATCGGATACTTGTTGATCAGCTCAAAAATTTTGTTGTGTCTTGTCGTTTTCATTTCCATTAGAACTCCTTTAGTTTTTCGTTGAGAAGCGTATAAAAATTCTTCTCTTTCAAAATAATCAGCTGTAACGCCTTCGGTGATCTTCTCACCGTAATCATATCGTCAGAGGAGATGGGGATGTGGTTCTGACCGTCCACCGTCATGTAGCATTTGAGGGTAGACTCGGGGTGGACGCGTGCGGACAGCACAGCGTCCTCAGTAAAGACCACCTGCCGCGACGTCAGTGCGTGCGGACAGATGGGTGTGAGCAGGATACAGTTCATATCCGGCTCGATGACGGGACCGCCGGCAGAGAAGGAATATGCCGTTGACCCCGTGGGGGTGGAAAACATCATGCCGTCGGCACGATAAGAGATGATCCTCTCGCCGTTGAGCTCCACCGAGATATCGACCATATTCGCGAGGGTGTCGCGATGAATCACCGCTTCATTCACCGCGGTCATGCTGCGCTTTTCGCCGTCCTTGTCCACAGTGATCTCGAGCAGCATCCGCTTCTGGACGCGATATTCTCCGGTCACGAGCTTTTTGAGCTCATCCATCTCGTCGGGTTCGATGTTGGCGACAAAGCCGAGCCTGCCGAGATTGATGCCTAAGAGAGGCTTTTCATATAAGGCGGCGAATTTCGCGTTATGGATGATGGTGCCGTCGCCGCCGACCGTCACCGCGATATCACAGGCGCGGATGATCTGTTCAGCCGAGTCCATCACCGTCGTCCCCGCTACGGGACAATCCTCGCAGGACAGCAGCTCGACGTCATACGGCGCGAGCTCCTTGACGACACGCTGTGCCGCGTCCATGGCGAGCGCCTTGTCTTTGTTGACTATCAGGGATATTTTCATATGTTCCCCCAATGCTTTTGATGTCGCTGATACGGCATGAGCCATCATGCCGTTTTTCAACACCGATATTTATTGATCGAGCGCCTCGTGCGACGCGCTTACCACCTCGGCGGCAGTTGTCGCGAGAAGGTTTTCGGGCGTATCACAGCGCTTGATATACAGTAAGTATTCGATATTCCCCTGCGGTCCCTTGATGGGTGAATAATCCAATCCGCAGACGGAAAAACCGTTTTTCAGGCAGAAGTCGATGATCTCCTGCACCACGCTTTGGTGCACCTTTTTGTCGCGCACCACGCCGTTTTTGCCGACGTTCTCGCGCCCCGCCTCAAACTGCGGTTTGATCAGGCAAACCGCCTGAGCGTCATCGGCGCATACGCCACGCGCCGCGGGCAGGATCAGCTTGAGCGAGATAAAAGCGACGTCGACGGAGAAGAAATCCACCGCCTCGGGAACCTGCTCCGTGGTGACATAGCGCATATTGGTGCGCTCGAGGTTCACGACGCGTTCATCATTGCGCAGCTTCCACGCCAGCTGACCGTAGCCGACGTCAACGGCATAGACCTTTTTGGCGCCGTTTTGGAGCATACAATCGGTAAAGCCGCCGGTGGAAGCGCCGATATCCATCGTCACCCTGCCGTCGAGCGAGATCGGAAAGACCTCCATTGCCTTTTCGAGCTTATAGCCGCCGCGCGAAACATAGCGCATACGGTTGTCGCGCACCTCAACGGCGGCGTTCTCGTCATAGCTCGAGCCCGCCTTATCCGCCTTTTGGTTATTGACGTAGACACAGCCCGACATGATGACCGCCTTTGCCTTTTCACGGCTTTCAAAAAAGCCCTTTTCCACTAACAGGACATCCAGTCGTTTCTTCATCCGCTCACCTCTTCCCTTTGCTGAACGGAACGCGCCATCGACTGAGCGTCAAAGCCGAGGGCTTGGAGCGAATTTTTCACTGACGCGTGCTGTACATATGTATCATCAACAGCGCGCACCCGATAGCTGCCGCTGTAGTTTTGCAGATCGAGCATATCGCGGAAACGATCGGCGACCGAGCCGCTGCGCATGCCCTCTTCAAAGAAATGTATCTTCGGAAAACCGGAAGCCAGCTTGACCGCCCGTTCATCGATCGGCTTGATGCGGCACAGCTTCATGATGCAGAGCTCTCCGCCCTGCTCCTTGACGATCTGTCGAGCCGCGACCGCCTCGTTGAACAATCTGCCGTAGGTGATGAGCAGGGTATCGGCGTCGCGATCTCCGTAGATCTCATAATCGATGTTCTCTCTACCGTAGCCGTCGGGCTTTTTGCCCTCTCCGCCGCGCGGATATCGCACCGCGACAAGTCCTTTATCCTCAAACAGCGCCGCTGTCAGCGCGTTTTGCAAGCCGTCGAAATAGCACGGCGAATAGATCGTGGTGTCGGGGATCGCGTTGAGCATCGACACATCAAACAAGCCCTGATGGGTCTCACCATCCTCGCCGACCACACCGGCGCGGTCGACGCCGAGTACCAGATGGGCGTTCTGCATGGACACATCGTGGATCAGCTGGTCATAGCCGCGCTGTAAGAAGGTCGAATACACCGCGAACACCGGCAGCATCCCGTTGACCGCCAGCCCCGCCGCGAAGGTGACCGCGTGTTCCTCAGCGATGCCGACGTCAAAGAAGCGATCTCTATATTGCTTGGAAAAGTCCATCAAACCGGTACCGGTACGCATCGCGGCGGTCACCGCGCAGACGCGCTGATCGGTCTCGGCAAGCTCACAGAGCTTTTCGCCGAATACGGCGGAGAAATTCTTGTTGGAGCTGATCGGCTCACCGGTGTCGACGTTGAAGGAGCCGACGCCGTGGTAGGACGCGGAATCATCCTCCGCGTATTTATATCCCTTGCCCTTTTTGGTCACGACATGAAGCAGAGCGGGATCCTTGGACTGCTTGACCGTGTTCAGCGCGTTCATCAGATCTTCCATGTTATGACCGTCGACAGGGCCGTAATAGGACAACCCCAGCTTATCAAAGATGGTGTGGCGGTACATCACATGCTTGACCTTGGACTTGGAGCGCTTGAGCAGATTGCCGATCGGTCTGCCTAACAGCGGGATCTTCGACAATGTATGCTCGGTACCGCGCTTCAGGCGCCGATACCACGGCTGCATCCGTATCGAGGAAAGATACCGCGCCATCGCTCCGACGTTGCGGCTGATGGACATGCGGTTATCGTTGAGTATCACGATAAAATTCTTTTTGTGCTGACCGGCATTGTTGAGACCTTCATAAGCCATGCCGCCCGTCAGCGAGCCGTCGCCGATGACGGCGATCGTATAGGAGGGATCTCCCGTCAGCAGCTTCGCCTTCGCGATGCCGAGCGCCGCGGAGATCGAGGTGGAAGCGTGACCCGCGTTGAACGCGTCATAATCGCTCTCACATCGCTTCGGAAAACCCGATAACCCGCCCTCACGGCGGATCGTGTCGATCTCGTGATAGCGACCCGTGAGCATCTTATGGGTATAGCTCTGGTGTCCGACGTCGAACACGATGCTGTCGGCGGGGCAGTCAAAGACCCGGTGCATCGCCACCGTCAACTCCACCACACCGAGGTTGGAGGACAGATGGCCGCCGTTGACCGACACCACGTCGATGAGCTTTTCGCGGATCTCGTCACACAGCTGATCGAGCTGTTCCGCGGAAAGCGCCTTGACGTCGGCGGGAGATTCAATTTTTGACAAAATCTCGTATGACATAATGAACCTGATTGCTTATGCAAAATGTATGTACGGTGCCCGGAAAACCATATCCGATATACCGAAACCAATTAAACTTAATTACAAATCTCACCGTAAAAACGGGAATACCTGCAACCGCGCGTCATCAATGCCGCACCCTGCAAATTGTTATTCCTTAAAACGGCAGAATCATTATTTCTTTCTGTTCGCCAACGCTACGGCGAAATCAGCCAGATCCTTGGTGTCGCCGTCGAATACCGACAGCGCGTCGATGGCTTCTTCGGTGAGCCATTCGACCGTCTCACGACAGCTCTCGATCCCAAGCAGCGACATAAAGGTGTTTTTCTCATTGTCAACGTCACTGCCGATCGGCTTGCCGAGCTCCTCGGCAGTCGAGGTCACATCGAGGATGTCATCCACGATCTGGAACGCCAGACCGATGGCATGAGCGTATCTCTCGGCGGCGGCGATCTTCTCTTCCTCCGCGCCCGCGACGACGCAGCCCATCATACAGGCTGCTTCGATCAGATTGGCGGTCTTTTTCTCCTCCATGAGGCGGACGAGTTCGATCCCGACGGTTTGATGCTCCATCGACAGATCGATCACCTGACCGCCTACCATGCCGAGCAAGCCCGATTTTTCCGCTAAGATACGCGCGGCGCGGGCGGCTCTCGCTCCGCCGACCGCGGCTACCGCCTCGTCGCTGAGCATCGCGGCGTACGCCATACTCTGCAAGGCGTCACCCGCCAACAGGGCGATATCCTCGCCGAACACCTTATGATTCGCGGGTTGTCCGCGTCTGAAATCATCGTCGTCCATGCAGGGCAGATCGTCATGGATCAGTGAGTAGGTATGCACCATCTCTACCGCGCACGCGAACGGCATTGCGGCGTCGACCGATCCGCCGCATAATTCGGCGAACGCCAGTGTCAGCGAGGGGCGCACACGCTTTCCTTTGAGGTTCAGCGAATAGCGCACCGCGTCGACCAGCTGCTGTTCCGCTACCTTTTCCTGCGGAATATACCGCTCGATGGCGGCTTCTATTTCTTTGATATGATCTTTCATGCTTCTTCCTCAAAAATCTTGTCGCCGCTGTCCTTGAGCTGTGCGATGCGTTCGTTGATATCGGTGATCTGCATCTTTGCCTCGTCGAGCTTTCGGCGGCAAAACAGCACCAGACGGCACGCCTTCTCATATAAAGCGATGTTATCTTCGATCTTGTTCTTCGGATCTTCGAGCTGCGCTACGACCTCACGCAGTGCGGCGTACGCTTCTTCGAAATCCATTTTATCGTTCAATTCGGTCATGGGTTTTCCTCTTTCTGTCATCCGCGGACGAGCAAAGCTCGCTCCTGCAATTTATATAGATCCGCTAATCCTCTTCGGCGAGGCGGATGATTTTTTCCAGTCGGTGATTCACCCCGCTGCGGGAGATCGGCGGATCGAGCTTTGCGCCCAGATCACGGAGCGTCAGCTCGGGATAATCATATCTGAGCTGTGCCACCATCTTGAGCTCCTCGGGCAGCAGGTTGTATCTGCCGTCCTTTTTCAGCTTATTGATCGCCTTGATCTGCCGCGCGGACGCCGAAGCGGTCTTTTGAAGATTCGCGATCTCGGAATTGGCGCGGCGGTTGGCGGTATTGCGCACCTGCTTGAGCGCCTTGGTGCCCATCACGTTCATCGACGCGACGACCGCGCCCATATAGGTCAGCAGGTCGGTGATCTGCTCGCTGTCCTTGATGTAGCCGATATAGTTGCCGCCGCGTGCCAGCAGCTTAGGACTGACGTCGCAGTCCTGGATCTCATCGACCAGCCGGCAGATATCCATACAAAGGTTGCGGTGGCTGACCGCGAATTCAAGATGATACGCCTTTTCGGGATCCGTCACGGAACCGCAGGCAAGGAATGCGCCGCGGATAAACGCGCGCTGTTCCTCCTCATCATCTATGTTGGCGCGGTTGACGCGCAGATTGACGTCGCGATCCTCATGTCCGTAATGCTCAAAGATCTTGCGGCATTTTTCGGGAGATGTCACGGTGACGGTAAAGGCGCGATTGCGGCCGCTCTGCCCCTTGAGGGGTGCGACCACCTCGCACTTTGCCTTGAACAATCGGCTGATCAAAAAGACAAAATGCGAGAAAACATCTTCGTTTTCTGTTTTGAATATGATGCTGCGGGATGTAAACTCTCTGCCGAGCAGGAGCATCGCGTACAGCTCGCTGTACTGCAGCGGCGCGCGGGTGGAGAGCTTCTGACAGATCTCCCGCTTTGTATCGGATGAAAAAGACATTTCACACCTCAAAGAGGATTGATGTAGGGACGAGCAGTGCTCGTCCGCGGACGGTCAATGACCGTCCCTACAATCTAGGCTTTCCAGATATCTCTGTGGTGGATCGCGGACTTCTGTCCGTTTTCGAGCAGGTGGGTGTTCAGCATACGGGCGACGGTGACAGAACGGTGTTTGCCGCCGGTACAGCCCACGCCGATCACCAGCTCGCTTTTGCCCTCGTTGCGGTACAGACCGATCAGATAATCGATAAAGGCGTACAAGTGATCGAGAAACTCTCCCGTAACGTCAAATCCGCAGATATAATTGCGCACCTGTTCGTCAAGACCGGTCAGGGGCTTTAATTCTTTGATATAAAAGGGATTGGGCAGACACCGAACGTCCAGCACCATATCCGCCTCGGGCGGGATCCCGTATTTGTAGCCAAAGGATACGCACGTGACGAGCAGGGTATCATGAGCGCCAGCGGAGAACAGGGTCGTCACACGCTCCATGAGCTCGTTCGGATTCATAAAGGTCGTGTCGATCACATAGTCCGCCATCGCCTTAACGCCGTTCATCAACTCGCTTTCAAGCTCGACAGCTTCTTCGATCGAACCGGAGGCGATCTCGCCGATCAGCGGATGCTTACGGCGTGTCCCCTTGAAACGAACAAGCAATGTATTGGGCTTTGCGTCAAGGAACAGAATCTTGAACTGCTTGCCCTCCAGTCGGAGCTTGGACAGCACCTCGGGGATATCGGCGAACATCTCACCGGATCTCGCGTCCGCTACTACAGCAACCTTTTTCATACGATTATCGGTGGAGTTATCGCACAGATCGTAGAAGGTATCCAGCAACAACGGCGGAAGATTATCCACGCAGTAATATCCGCTGTCTTCCATAGCGTGCAGGGCGTTGGTCTTACCGGCGCCGGAGAGTCCGGTCAAGATGACAAATTCCATATACACTGCTCCTTTCTGAAAAGGATTGGCTCACCGCTTGAGTGAAATCATGCGGCAAAGTCGATAGATGATTCATGTCGGGAGGAGTAAGCACCTCCCCTATATATAAAAGTATTTATTCTCTGCCGGTTCGGATGATCTCGCGCTCGAGGAAGTATCCCGTCTCGGCTTTGACGGTATCCTGCACGAGCTTGACGAGTCCCATCACATCGTCACAGGTCGCGCCGCCGATGTTGATGATGAAACCGGCGTGCTTTTCGCTGACCTGAGCGCCGCCGACGGTCTTGCCCTTGAGTCCGCACTGTTCGATCAGCGTACCGGCGAACGCGCCCTCGGGACGCTTGAACACCGAGCCCGCCGACGGATATTCGAGCGGCTGTTTGGTTTTGCGGCGATTCATCACGTCGTCCATCTTCTCTTTGATGGCGGCAGGATCACCCTGCGCCAGTTTATATTTCGCAAAAAGAATAATATCTCCATTTGTCTTAAAGATGCTGGTGCGGTAGCCGAGCGCCAACTCCTCCGCGGGAACCTCACGGATCTCGCCGTCGGGCGTCAGCGCCGTCACGCTCAGCGCGACGTCCTTCATCTCACCGCCGTAAGCGCCCGCGTTCATGTACATAGCGCCGCCAACGGAACCGGGAATCCCGTAGGCGAATTCCAGCCCGGTCAGGCTGTTCTCGAGCGCCACGCTGCACAGACGGCTGAGCTTCGCGCCCGAGCCGGAGGTGATGATATCGCCGTCCACGGTGATCTCCTTGAAATCGCCGTCGAGTGTGATCACCGCGCCCTCGATGCCGTTGTCAGACACCAACAGGTTCGAGCCGTTGCCGAGGATCATCACCGGGACGTCGGAGGCTCTACAGGCGCCTAACGCCGTTTGCAACTCGTCGATATGATTGACCGTGATCAAAATATCCGCCGCGCCGCCGATCTTGAAAGTAGTATGAGCCGACATGGGCTCGTTTAGGACGTAAGATATATTGTTATCGTTTAATGTATTGATTAATTGATTCATAGTAGCTCCGTGATTAATCTATTATCACAGCATGTGTGACTAAGGTGTGATGCAGTAGCTCTCAGCCAATCCGTGTGATCGACATCAAATTCCCTGAAAAGCTCCTTCTTTAGGGAAACATCCTCGCAGTGGCGCTTAGCCAATCATCGTTCGCGGACTCGATCGTCCGCTCCGATTCTTGGAGCGCTGTTGCATGGGTGCTGTTAGCCAATCAATGTTCGCCTGTGGCTCCATTTCTTGGACAACTCCTCCGCAGTAGCTCTCAGCCAATCAGCGTTCGCCTGTGGCTCCGCTTCTTGGGAGAGCCTTGCATGGGTGCTGTTAACCAATCAATGTTCGCCTGCGGCTCCATTTCTTGGACAGCACCTCACCAGTTCGTATCGATCTTCTTTTTGCCGATGTCCTCTGGGCTGATGTCCATGCCGAGGTTCTGCAAAAGCTCCTGCGCGCCGTTGTAGCCCATCTTCTTCTGACGATGGTTCATCGCGGCGACCTCGATGATGACCGCGAGGTTTCGACCGGGCTTGACGGGGATGGTGACGACGGGGATCTCGATGCCGAGGATCTCCATATACTCGTTGTCCATACCCATGCGGTCATAGACCTTTTTACTGTTCCACAGCTCGAGGTTGATGACCAGATCGATCTTCTCGCTGACCTTGACCGCGCCGATACCGAAGATGCGGCGGGCGTTGATGATACCGATACCGCGCAGTTCGATAAAGTGGCGGATGTTGGCGGGTGAGGATCCGATCAGCGATTTTTTGGAAACGCGCTTGATCTCCACCGCGTCGTCGGCGATCAGACGATGTCCGCGCTTGATCAGCTCGATGGCGGTCTCGGACTTACCGACGCCGCTGTCGCCGATCAGCAAAATACCTTCGCCGTACACCTCGACCAGAACGCCGTGGCGGGTGATGCGCTGCGCCAGCTCCACATTCAGGAAGGATACGATCGCCGCGTCCACTTCGGAGGTGGAGTCGGCGGTGGTGAGGATCGGCACCATATATTTACGCGCCAGCTCCATCATCGACTCGAGTGGCTTGATATCACGCGCGATGATCATTGCGGGCGGCTTTTGGCTGATGATCGGCTCAAGCTGTTCGAGCTGAGTCTGCTTTTTTTCCAATTCAAGGAACGACATTTCCGTCCGTCCGAAGGCGATCAGATATCGGCTGTCATAGTATTTGAGGTGTCCTACCAGCTCCAGACCGGGACGATCCACGTCGGTAACGGTGATGAGAACCTCCTCGGGATCTACGGGCATGTAATAGCTGGACAGGCCGATCTCGTCGATCAGTCGTTTTAATGTTACGGAATACGGGCTGCTCATAATAGACCTTCTTTCTCAAAAACTATGATAAACGGACGTCATCAATGACGCATAGAATTCTACATATACATTGTATATTATACTCCCCTACCCAATACTTATAATCCTTTGAAAGAAATATGCAATAATCTATGCAGAATTTGCATACATTTTTTTGTTGCATTTTCACATAATAACGAGAGAAACAGGAGGCGAAGATTTTGCTCACATTACTGATACGGACGATCCTGATCTACATCATCGTCACAGCCGCCGTGCGCCTGATGGGTAAGCGTCAGGTCAGCGATATGCAGACCTCGGAGCTGGTGATCACCCTGATCATCTCTGAGGTCGCCTCACTCCCGCTAGAGAACGCCGAACGGCCGCTGCTCAATTCGCTGGTACCGATCATGATGATCGTGGCGATCGAACTGCTGGTCTCACTGCTGATGATGAAAAGCAAGCGATTCCGCTCCCTGATCTGCGGTCATCCGATCGTCATCATCAAGGACGGACAGATGATCGATTCTCAGCTGAGAAAACTGCGGATCAGCCGCGAGGATGTCTATTCGCTCCTGCGCGAAAAGGATATCGCCGATGAAAGCACCGTGCGCTGGGGGATCATCGAGCCGAACGGCACCCTGAGCGTATTGACGGAAGAAGCGCTTGCTGGCAACGGCATCCAAAGCAAGGATCTGCAGGAACAGGAAGAAGAATCGAAACAGGAGGAAGCGGAATGAAACGAGGATGGATTGCGCTGGGGATGATCGCGCTGGCAATGCTGCTCGGCGGGGTCGAATATATCTATGTCACCTCTAACGCCGACGCGTATATCAAGATGCTCGACAGCGCGGACGAGAAGATGAAAAAGCTCGATAATCGATTTCGCAAGCAAAGCGGGATGTTCAATATCTTCATGTTTCACAGCGAAGTCGGGCATATCTCCTCCGATCTCGCGATGCTCAGGCAATACGCAAGAACCGCTGATACAGAGGACTTTTTGGCGACCTCCGCCTGCGCCAGACGAAAGATACAGGACATCAAGAACGCTAAGCTGATGAAATGGGAAAACATCCTGTAAGCGCCTGAAAAATATTAGGCTCCCTTTGGGAAAGGAGATTCCCCTGCTAGGGGAAATGTCCGCAATGCGGACAAAAGGGTCTGCTGCCTCCGCTAGGAGGGCTCAAACCGATAAAAGGCTGAGGGATTGCATAATTGTTTGAGCGAAGCGAGTAACCTCTATTATTCATTCTTCAATTTTCAGTCTTCAGTTTTCAGTAAATATATAAAGGGCACCGTCTGAGACGGCGCCTTGATCGATTCGGTTGAGATCGCCACAGCCCTTGACGTGCTGTCAAGGGCTTCGCAATGACTGATTGAAAAAAAGGCGCCACCCAAAGGTGACGCCTTGATAAATACGATAAATCGCTTAGGCTTTTGCTTTTTCCGCCTTGGGAGCCTCGGCTTTCTCGCCCTTGCCGCCGCGCTTGTTCCAGAGTACCCAGAGGGGACCCGCGATGCACAGCGAAGAATAACAACCGGATACGATACCGATCATCATCGGCAGTGCGAAGGACTGTACGGAACTGAGGTTGAAGATCAGCGCTACGACATAAACGGTACCGATCGCTACGAGGGTGGTGATGGACGTCGCGATCGTACGACCCATAACGGAGGATGCGCTGTGGTTGAACACATCCGCGATATCCGCCTTGGGACCCGCCAGACGGCGTTCCTCACGGACACGGTCGTAGATAACGATGGTATCGTTCAGCGAGTAACCGATGATCATCAGAACGACTGCAATGAAGTTGGAGTCGATCGGCATACGGAAAATGACATACATAAAGTAGATCATCGCCACATCGTGGAACAGCGCTACCAGCGCCATCACACCTGCGGACAGACCGCCGATACGCTTGAATCGGATGGTAACATAGATGACCATCAGTACGGAAGCGATCGCGACCGCGGTCAGACACTTCAACAGGAACTTCAGACCCATAGAAGCCTCGACCGAGGAGTTCTCTTTGTACTGGAAGTTGTTATCGGGGAACTTCTCCTCCAGCGCGGTGGTGATGCCCTGGATGACGTCGGACTCGATGCTCTCATTGCCGGAGAACTCGATGGATACGGCGTACGCGTCAGCGTCAGCCTGGTTATTCATGATATCCTTAGTGATGGTGAAAGAGACCTGATGCTCGGGAGTCGCGGACTGGATCGCGTCCTTGAGCGCCTCCTGGTCGATCTCACCGGTGTAGGAATAATTGACAATGGTACCGCCCTTGAACTGGATGTCGAGGGTGACGCCGAAAATGAGGTTGCAGATAAGACCGATGGCGATGATCGCGAGCGAAATGCCGAAGAAGATCTTACTCTTGCCGACAAAGTTTATATCCTTTTTCATTTACGCGCACCTCCAAACAGCCATTCTTTGCGCAGGCACTTCACGCCGGAGATGCTCTTAAGCATGACGCGGGAGAGCCATACGCCCATGATAAAGTTAGAGATAACACCCATCAACAGGGTATAACCGAAAGCGTAGATGGTACCGGTGGTGGACTCGCCGAAGATCCATGAAAGGATGTTGGACGGGCCGAATACCAGCATCAGGATGACAGATACGATAACGATGGTCATGTTACCGTCGATGATCGCGGTCAGGGAGTTCTTGGTACCCTTTTCGATCGCGCCGTCAAGCGTCTTGCCTGCGCGGAATTCTTCCTTGATACGCTCGGCGGTGATGATGTTCGCGTCAACACCCATACCGACTGACAGAATCAAACCGGCGATACCGGGCAGGGTCATGGTAAAGGAGTCAAAAGCAGAGAAATAACGGGTGACCGCGGCTACAGCCAGCGCCATCTGACCGACGAGCGCGATCACTGCGACAAAACCGGGCACACGATACTTGATGATCATAAACAGCGCGATCAGTGCGAACGCGATGATCGCCGCGTAGCCCATCGCGGTCAGGGAGTTCTGACCCAGTGTGGGGCTGATACCGCTGTAGGAAGCAGCTTCCAGAGAGAAGGGCAGCGCACCGCCGTTGATCTGGTTCGCGAGCTTGGTCGCGGACTCAGCGTCAAAGTTACCGGTGATCTGCGCGTGGCCGTCAGAGATTACGCTCTGTACGGTAGGATTGGAAAGCTGGGTTTCATCCATATAGATGCCGATCTGCTGGTTCAGGTACTGCTGGGTAACCTGAGCAAAGGTCTGAGCGCCCTCGGAGTTGAGTTCGAGCTGAACGATATACTGACCGGCAGAATCCTTGGACTGGTCGATACCGGCAGTCGCCTTCTCAACAGCCGAACCGTCCATGACGGTCTCACCGCTCGGATTGCGGAACGTCAGCTTCGCGGTAGCCGCGAGCTCGTTGACAGCGCTGACCGGATCGAACGTCGTATCATCCTCTTTCCACGGGAAACGGACGATGATACGGTCGGAGCCGTAGTCGGCATAGATCTCATAGTCGGTGATACCGTTAGAGACCATACGTGTTTCAATGATCGATTTCGCAGAGTCTAACTGCTCATCCGTAGCGTCGATATCGTCTGCGGGCTTAAAGGTAGCCTCCACACCGCCGCGGATGTCGATTCCCCATCTGATGTCGCTGATACCCTTGATCGCAGTCTTCTGGATATCGCCGTCATAGTATTTGATTCCGGCGAACGCCGTGAACGCAAACGCTATGATGAGGATAGCGACAATGAAGAATACAGGCTTAGAAATTCTTTTCATGCCTTAGACCTCCATATTTTTTGGTTCTTCTTTCGGATTTTTAACTGTACTGCGTGTATATGGCGCTAAAGTACCAATATAAAAATCCACAATAACAGATTAATTATACAGACTTACACCTGAAAAGTCAATAAAACTTTTGCTAGAATTTCAAGTTTTCTTTGTTCTTTTGGAGAAAAAAGCGATGTTTTGATTCGAATTCGGAATTAAAACATCGCTATAATTCTAATTTCGAAATATGCAGTCTATATTTCCAATAACGAATTTTGATGTTGATCCTGTTTTTGTTGCAGAAAAAAAGCGCCCGCAGAAAACCGCGGACACTATCTTGTATTAGATTGAGTTTTACGCATTCAGCTTTTCGAGCGCGGCGATACGGGCGCACAGGCAGAAGATGTCCATTGCGCTTGCCAGATCCTCCAAACTCGGGAAGGACGGGGCGATACGGATGTTGCTGTCGTGCGGATCGTTGCCGTAGGGATAGGTCGCGCCGGCGCCGGTCAGATTGACGCCCGCTTCCTTGCACAGCTCCACCACACGCTTCGCGGTGCCGTCGAGCACATCGACGCAGACAAAGTAGCCGCCGCGGGGACGGTTGTAGCGAATGATGCCGAGCTCGTCGAGGTTCTCACCGAGCTTATTGAGCACGATCTCAAAGCGCGGACGCAGGATCTCGGCGTGCTTCTTCATATGCGCCTTCATGCCCTCGATATCGCCGAAGAAGCGCACATGACGCAGCATATTCAGCTTATCAAAGCCGATGTTCTGGAATTTATACTTGCCCTTGATGACCGCCATATTGTTCGCGGAAGCCGCCATAGCCGCTACGCCGGAGCCCGGGAAGGTGATCTTGGAGGTCGAGCAAAACTCGATCGGCATGTCGATGTTGCCGGTTTTCTCACATTCCTCAAAGATGTTGAGGATCTCGTCATGATCATCGGTCAGATCGTGGATGCAGTAGGCGTTGTCCCACATGACACGGAAATCAGCAGCGGCAGGCTGCAGCGCCGCGATACGGCGAACGACCTCATCGGAGTACGAGATACCCGAGGGATTCGAGTACTTCGGCACACACCACATACCCTTAACGGTGGGATCCTTGACCAACTCCTCGACCAGCTCCATGTCGGGACCGTTTTCATCCATCGGCACCGGGATCATCTGAAAACCGAAATATTCAGTCACGCCGAAGTGACGGTCATAACCGGGTACGGGACAGAGGAATTTGCGGTCGGGCACCAGCGACCATGCGGGTGTACCGCCGGTGACGGGGTGGTTCATAAACAAAGCAATGGTGTCAAACATCATGTTCAGCGAGGAATTGCCGCCTACCATGACCATGTCGGGCGTCACGCCCATGACGTCCGCCATCAGCTTTTTGCACTCGGG